>NZ_JBPQTX010000171.1:0-15122 GCF_051386555.1 Streptomyces sp. URMC 126 | reverse complement strand
GCCCCGGCACCCGCCCCCGGACCCGTCGCCGGCCTCGACCGGACGCCGGACGAGGCCCGCGGCGAAGGCCGCCGCGCGCGCCCGGGCGACGCACGGTTCGGCCATGACCCCCTGGACGGTGAACATCTGGACCATGTACACCCGGAACGCGAACACCTGGAATACGAGACCGATTTCCGCCACTACACGCACACCGACCTGCCGGGTCGCGCCGACCGCGTCGCCCGGGTGATCGCGGGGCTGTCCCGGCTCGACGGGGCGGTCCTCGTCGTCTCGGCCGTCGACGGCGTCGGGCCGCAGACCGTCGAACACGTCCTGCTGGCCCGCCACATGGGTGTGGAGCACCTGGTCGTGGCGCTGACCAAGGCCGACGCCGCCCAGCCCGAACTGACCGCCCTCACCGAGCTCCGGGTCCGCGACCTGCTCTCCGTGCACGGCTTCCCGGGAGAGCTGACTCCGGTCGTCCGGGTCGCCGCCCTCGGCGCCCTGGCTGGCGACCCCCGCGCGACCGCCACCGTCGAGGCGTTGCTCGACGCCCTCGACACCTGCCTTCCCGACCCGCCACGGGCCGTGGACGCGCCGTTCCTGCTGCCCGTGGAACGGGTGGTGCTCCTGCGCGGGTTCGGTGCCGTCGTCACCGGCACTGTCGAACGCGGCGGTGTGTGCCTCCGCGACCCGGTCGAGATCCCGGAGGCGTCGGTGCGAGCGGACGTCACGCGGCTGGAGAGTTTCGGACGGCCGCTGGAGACTGTCTGGGCGGGCGACCGGGTCGCGTTGGTGCTCCGCGGGGAGCGGGGGCACGAGGTACGGCGCGGGGACCTTGTCGTCGCGCCGGGCAGCGTCACCACGCACCGTCGCTTCTCCGCCCGGCTGCGGCTGCTGTCGCCGGCGGCCGGCGGCCGGCGTACGCCCCTCGTCACCGGGGCCCGGGCCCGGTTCCACTTCCGTACGGCGGCGCTGCCCGGCCGGCTCGACCTCGGCCCGCGCGGCTTCGCCCGCCCGGGCGAGACGGTCGACGTGACCGCCGCCCTCGACCGCCGGGCCGCGCTCCGGCCCGGACTCGCCTTCGCCGTCCGCGAAGGCGGACGCACCATCGGCACGGGAACGGTCACCGCCACCGTCACGGAGGGGTGATACCCGCCTCCGACGGCCGCGGACGATGCCCCGATGGTCCCGGGCTGTCCCAGGAGTCCCGGCGGCCCCGGCGGTCTCGGAGCGGTAGAAGGCCGCACCGGAGCCGCCGGCGCTCGGCGACAATGGTGCCGTGGACGAACCGATACCCGTGACCCGCGACGTCGACGGCGGCACCGCCAAGCTGCTGCCCGACGTCGACTGTGAGCGCGCCTGGCTGCTGACGGTCGACGGCGCGCCCCAGTCCTACGTCGACCTGGGGGACCCCGCGCACTTGGAGTTCGAGTACGCGCGGCGGATCGGGCACGTCCTCGACACGGCGGCCGAGCCGGGCCGCCCGCTCGACGTCCTGCACCTCGGCGGCGGTGCCCTCACCCTGCCGAGGTACACGGCGGCCACCCGGCCGGGCTCCCGGCAACTGGTCGTGGAGGCCGACCGGGGCATCGTCGGGCTCGTGGCCGAACACCTGCCGCTGCCCGCGGACTCGGGCGTCACCGTCCGCGCCCAGGACGCGCGGGCCGCGCTGGAGGAGGCCGCCGACGCCTCGGCGGACGTGATCGTCGCCGATGTCTTCGGCGGTTCGCGGGTGCCCGCGCACCTGACCTCCGTCGAGTACGCCCGCTCGGCCGCCCGGGTGCTCCGTCCCGGCGGCCGGTACGCGGCCAACCTGGCCGACGGCGCGCCGTTCGGCTTCCTGCGGTCGCAGATCGCGACGTTCGCGGCGGTCTTCCCGCGGCTGTGCCTGATCGCGGAGGCGTCGGTGCTGCGCGGCCGCCGGTTCGGCAACGCGGTCCTCGTCGCCTCCACCGCGGAGCTGCCGCTGGACGCCCTGGCGCGGCGCGCCGCCGGGGACGCCTTCCCCGCGCGGGTCACCCACGGCGAGGACCTGGCGCGCTTCGCGGCGGGGGCGGTCCCGGTGGGCGACGCGGAGGCGGTCGGCTCGCCGGAACCGCCGGGCGGGGCGTTCGGGATCGGGTGACGCGGCGCCCCGCCGGACCGGTCGCGTCCGGTCAAGTACGGTCCGTCCGCCGGAATCCGTCCGCCGGAGTTCGCCCGCCGGAGTCCGCCCGCCGGAATCCGCCCGCCGGAGTCCGTCAGGAGGCGGACGGCAAGGGGCGCAGCGAACTCATGATCTTCTTGACGACGTCGTCCGGCAGCTCGTCCTTGACGCCCTTGGCCGCGTACAGCACCCAGGTGACGAGGTCGTTCTCCTTGTTCTTGAACGTCATGGTGAACGCCTTGCCGTCCGTCGCGCAGGCCTCGGACTTCGCGACCCCGGTCACCGTGGCCGACGAGGAGTAGCCGCTGACGCCGTGCTCACTGGTGAAGGGCTGGGCCTTGGTCCTCGCGAAACGGCCGGTCTTCTTCTGGTCGAAGGCGGCCCACACCCAGTTGAGGGCCTCGGTCTCGGCGGCCTCGGCCTCGCTCTTCGCGCCCTGCGCGCCCTTGGTCCCGGCGCCGCCCAGGCTGTTGCCGGCGCGGCACGCGCCGTCCTTGTAGCCGGCGACGGAGCTCATACTGGCCACCGCCCGGCCCTTGTCGTCCGTGAACCCGGACGACATCCCGGGCTGCACCTTCCAGTCCGGCGGGACGTCGAACACCGCCATCCGCTTGACGCTGACGACGGGCTTCCAGCCGTCGACCACCGCCTTGACCCCGTCGTCGTCCCCGCGCCCGCCACCCGTCGGACCGGGAGCGGCGGAGCCGCTGGGGGACGCGCTCGCGGACGGGGACGCCGACGCCGAGGCCGGCGGCTTGGGGTCCTCGTGCGCGGAGGTCTTCTCGTCGTCGTCCTTCAGCACCACGAAGCCGGTGACCACCGCGGCCGCCACCACGGCCAGGGCGGCCGTCACCGCGATGACGGTGGTGCGCCGGCCGCCGCCCCCGCCCCCGCCCGACGGCGCCGGGGCACCCGGCGGGGACTGCGGCGGCGGAGGCGTCTGCCACTGCGGCCCGCCGGGCTGCCCGGGGCCGGTTCCGCCCGGCTGCGCGTAGGGGTTCTGCTGCGGATAGCCGGGCTGCTGGTACGGATTGGGCTGCTGGTACCCCGGCTGCTGGTACGGGTTCGGCTGCTGCGGGTTCTGCTCGCCCCCGTTGGCGGGCTGCTGTCCTGGCCACATGGCCGACAACCATAAGGGGCCGGGGCGGCCGGTATGATCGCCGACCCTTTCCCCCGGCCCTTACCGGCTGGTAACTTCGCCTCATGTCTGACACGACCCAGCCCTCGATCGGCGATCTGCTCGCGGCCACCGTCCCCATGGTCCGCACCCTCAACCTCGTCTACGAGGTGACGACCCCCGAGCGTGCGGTGCTGCGCCTGCCGGACCAGCCGGAGTACCGGAACCACGTGGGCGGCCCGCACGCCGGCGCCATGTTCACCCTCGCCGAGTCGGCGAGCGGGGCGATCGTCCTGGCCGCGTTCGGCGACCACCTGTCGCGGATGACGCCGCTCCCGGTCCGGGCGGAGATCGACTTCAAGAAGATCGCCACGGGCGAGGTCACCGCCACCGCCGTCCTCGGCCGGCCGGCCGCCGAGGTGCTCGCCGAGCTGGACGCCGGCGGGCGCCCCGAATTCCCGGTGCGGATCTCCATCACCCGCGAGGACGGGGCGGAAACGGGCGAGATGTCCGTTGTGTGGACGCTGCGCCCGAACAAATAGCCGTTCCCCTCAACCGCTCGCCCCGGAGATGAGTCCTTACCTCCAGTAGGCTTCCCGGCGTGCGCCGTCGCGGCGTACGCCGGGAACAGTTCGTCAACCGGGGAGGAACCGGCGTTGCACATCCAGGAGTGGCTCGAATCGGTGCCGGCGGTCGCCGTCTACCTGCTGGTGGGCGGGGTCATCGGGCTGGAGAGCCTGGGCATCCCGCTTCCCGGTGAGATCGTCCTCGTGAGCGCCACGCTGATGGCCGCCACCCAGGACCACATCAACCCCTACATCCTCGGCGCCTGCGCGGTCGCCGGCGCCATCATCGGCGACTCGATCGGCTATCTGATCGGCCGCAAGGGCGGCAAGCCGCTGCTGGAGTGGCTCGGCCGCAAGTTCCCCAAGCACTTCGGCCCGCACCACGTCGCCACCGCCGAGCGCTCCTTCCAGAAGTGGGGCATGTGGGCCGTCTTCGTCGGCCGCTTCATCGCCCTGCTGCGCATCTTCGCCGGTCCGCTGGCGGGTGTGCTGCACATGCCGTACTGGAAGTTCCTCATCGCCAACGTCCTCGGCGGCATCGTCTGGGCCGGCGGCACCGTCGCCCTCATCTACACGGTGGGCAAGGCGGCCGAGGAGTGGATCGGCAAGTTCTCCTGGGTGGGCCTGCTGGCCGCGGTGCTGTTCGGCGTGGGCTCCTTCGTCGTCATGCGGATCAAGGCCAAGAAGGCCAAGGCCGAGAGCGAGGCGGCCCCGGCCGCCGAGCGGCCCGAGGCGGTCCCGGCCGGCGACTGACCCGCCCGCGCCGCTCCCGGCGGCTCCCTGTGATCTTCACCCCATCCGGCCCCGACGCCTCCAGGCGCCGGGGCCGTTGGCCTACGGTGCGGGTGACGGCGGCGACGAGGAGCGGACCATGACGACGGAACGGGCGCTGATCCACGCGGTGGGCGGCAAGGAGCCGACGGTCGACCCGGCGGCGTTCACCGCCCCCACGTCCGTCGTCCTGGGCGACGTCACCCTCGCCCCCGGTTCCGGCGTCTGGTACCACGCCGTCCTGCGCGCCGACTGCGGCCCCATCACCCTGGGCGCCGACAGCAACATCCAGGACAACTGCACCGTCCACGTGGACCCCGGCTTCCCCGTCGCCATCGGCGAGCGCGTGACCGTCGGCCACAACGCCGTCCTGCACGGCTGCACCGTCGAGGACGACGTCCTCGTCGGCATGGGCGCCACCGTCCTCAACGGCGCCCACATCGGCGCCGGCTCCCTCGTCGCCGCCCACGCCCTCGTCCCGCAGGGCATGCGGGTCCCCCCGGGCTCCCTGGTGGCCGGCGTCCCGGCCAAGGTCCGCCGCGAGCTGACCGACGAGGAGCGCGAACACATCCGGATCAACGCCGTCCTCTACGTGGAACTGGCGAAGACCCACCGCGAGGCGCTGGGCGGCTGAGCCCTGCCCGACAGCCCGGGTAGGGGCAAGATCACAGGTGTGGCCCCGGCCGCCGGGGGGCGGGCTGAGTACGGTGGGCGGGTGCCGAAGTATCGAAACACGTTCTCGTCCGGCGCCGTCGCGGCCCTCGGGGCCTGGCGGCGCCGTGCCGTCTCGCGCGCGGTCCACCGCGGCTGGCGCTGGGTGCGGGATCAGGGCGCGGTGACCGCGGAGCGCCCGGGCCCGTACCGCTTCCGGCGGATCGGGGATCACACGCGTCTCGCGTTCCCCCTGGGAACCGTGTTCGGGGAGCAGTGGATCGATATCGGCGACCACTGCATCATCGGCGAACAGGTCACGCTCACCGTCGGCATGGTGCCCGGCATGGATCTCGGCCCCGACCCGCTGCTGCGGCTGGGCAACGGGGTGGTGCTCGGCCGGGGGAGCCATGTGATCGCCTCGCGGGAGGTGACCATCGGGGACGACGTCTTCTGTGGCCCGTACGTCTATGTGACGAGCGACAACCACTCGTACGAGGACCCCGGGCAGCCCATAGGACGGCAGTGGCCGCGCAGCGCGCCGGTGGTGATCGGCTCGGGCAGCTGGCTGGGCGCGGGCGCGGTGATCCTGCCCGGGGCGCGGCTGGGGCGGAACGTCGTGGTGGCGGCCGGGGCCGTGGTCCGGGGGGAGGTCCCGGACCACGCGGTGGTGGCCGGCGTGCCGGCCAAGGTCGTCCGGCGGTGGGACGAGGAACGGGGCTGGACGCCGCCGTTGCGGCCCGTACCGGAGCGCGAGACGACGGAGCCATGAGGGAGGACCCGGCGGGAGGGCCGGGGTATGGGTCCTTTCGGAGCGGGGGTGAGGGCGCGCCGGGACGCGCCCTCACGAAGCGTTTCCCGGTTGTGGGAACGCGCTTCTCCGGCGCACCCGCCGGACGCCCCCCGGCGCCGCTCAGCCCGTCGCCAGCAGCACCGTGCCGACCAGTGCCAGCCCGGCGCCGGACGCCTGCACCGAGCGCAGGCGCTCGTTGAGGACGCCACGCGCGGTCAGCGCGGTGACCACGGGGTAGAGCGAGGCGAGGACGGCCGCGACGGTGACCGGGCCGCTGTGGGCGGCCAGGCTGTAGGTGCCGTTGGCGGCCACGTCGGCCAGCCCGACGAAGGCCAGCGCGGGCAGGGCGGGCAGCAGGGCGCTCCGTCCGCCCTCCGGCAGTACGGCGCCGCCGCGCCGCGCGGAGACGAGCAGGGCGCCGCCGCCGACGAGGACGTTGCACAGCCGCTGGACGAACAGCGCCAGGAACAGGCCGGTCAGGGTGTGCGAGGCCTCGGCGACCAGGGCCATCACCGCGCCGAAGCCGAACGCGGCGACGAGCGTGAGGAACAGGGTCTGCCGGCGCACCGCGCCGCCGCCCGGCCCGCTCGCCAGGACCACGCCGGCCACGGCGACCACGATGCCCGTGACCTGGAGCATCCCGGGCCGCTCGCCGGCCGCCAGGCCGACGCCGAGCGGCACGAGGACGCCGCCGAGCGCGGCGACGGGGGCGACGACGCCCATCGGGCCGAGCGCCAGCGCCCGGTAGAAGAAGAGCATCGCCACCGGGCCGATCACCCCCGCGGCCACCGCGAACCACAGCCGGGGGCCGGCCTCGGACCAGCCGCCGGTCGCGACGACGATCGTCCCCAGCGCCGTGAGGGCCAGTATCTGCGAGACCACGACCACGGTCAGGGCCGGGATCCGCCGGGTGAGCAGGCCGCCGCCGAAGTCGGCCAGCCCCCACAGAAAGCTGGTGGCCAGGGCGAAGATCGGTGTCATGGGGTGAACCTCACAGTGCAGTACAGTGAATGGCGCGATCGGCACACACTAGTTCACCGCACTGCACCGTGTCATCGAACATATTGGATGGATAGTGACGGACCTCGACCAGCTCACGCAGTCGCTCGCCCGGAACCTCAAACACTGGCGCGCCGAGCGGAACTTCACCCTCGACGCCCTGGCGGCCCGCTCCGGGGTGAGCCGCGGCATGATCATCCAGATAGAGCAGGCGCGGACCAACCCCAGCGTCGGCACCACCGTCAAGCTCGCCGACGCCCTCGGCATCAGCATCACCACGCTGCTCGACTACGAACACGGCCCGCGCGTCCGGCTGGTCCCGGAGGACGAGGCCGTGCAGATGTGGTCCACCGAGGCCGGGAGCCACACGTCCCTGCTGATCGGCGCCGAGAGCCCCGGACCGCTGGAGCTGTGGGACTGGCGGGTCGAGCCCGGTGACGGCAGCACCTCGGACCCGCATCCCGCCGGGACCGTCGAACTGCTCCGCGTGACCTCCGGAGAGCTCACCCTCGTCGTCGAGGGGGAGGAGCACACCGTCCCCGCCGGAACGGCGGCGGCGTTCGAGGCGGACGTCCGGCACGCCTATCGCAACGACGGGACCGAGCCCGTCACGATGACGATGGTGGTGGCGGTGCCGCCCGTACAGCCTCCGCAGTCCGTGAAGTCCGTGCGCCGGAACTCCACCCGCCCCTCCCGAGAGGGCTGTTAGCGTGGCCGACATGATCACGCAACGGACCCCCATGGACGCGTTCGACGACGTACGGCCCGCGTCGGAGCGGATGGACCTGCTGGTGCCGCCCGTCGCCGCGGCCCTCCGCGCCCGGCCCTTCGCCGACCCGGCCGGCGCCGCCGCCGTCGAGCCGGTGCTGCACGTGGACACGGCACCCGAAATCGCCGACACCGCCGTGCTGGTGGAGAACCACGGCCCCTGGCTGCTGGAACAGTCCGCCAACTGCGTCGTCGTGGCCGCCAAGCGCGGCGGGGTCACCAGCCTCGCCGCCTGCGTCGCCCTCGGCCACACCCGCGTGGACGTCAACGGCACCGTCCGACGGCACCTCGGCGCGCGCAAGGTCTCCTTCGCGCCCATGGACACCGCCCTGGAGGCCACCGGCATGGAGTACGGCGGCATCACGCCGATCGGACTGCCCGCCGACTGGCCGCTGCTGATCGACGCGGCGGTCGTCGAGACACCGTACGTCCTCATCGGCAGCGGCAGCCGGCGCGGCAAGCTCATCGCCCCCGGCCGGGCGCTCGCCGAACTCCCGGGCGTCACGGTGCTGGAGGGGCTGGCCGTCCCCGCCTGATCCCGGCCCCGCCGCGCTCAGCGGCCGGGGAGGGGGAGGGACGGGGTCGATACGTCGAGGGAGAGCGCCGTCGAGTGCTCGGCGAACCCGAGCGAACGGTAGAGCCGTTCGGCGTCCGCCGTCGCGTGCAGATCCACGCGCGTGACGCCGCGCGCCGCGAACCAGCCGAGCAGCGCCTCCGTCGTCGCCCGCCCGAACCCCCGCCCCCGGTACCGGTCGTCGGTGCAGACGTTGAAGACGAACCCGAACCGCCCGGTCGGGTGCCCGGGCGCCGGCAGCCGCTGCTCCACCGTCCCGACGGCACACGCGGCCAGATGCGGCGTCCCCACGCCGGCGTCTCCGTCCACGACATACGCCCCAAGCTCCGGAACCGGCACGGCCAACCGCTCGCGCAGGATCCCCTCCGCCGTCCGCTCCCACTCCCCGGGGGAGTCGTGACCGTCCATGGCGGCGAACATCAGACGCCGCAACCTGACTATCTCGGCCGCGTCTTCCGGACGGGCCACCCGTGTCTCGATCATGGACCGACGTTAACGGCAGCCTTCCGCCCCGGGAGAACCGGCTCCCGTCGACGTCGCGCCGGAGTGCCACGGCGCCTCGGCGCTGCGAAAACCGAGCTTCTGCGTCGTAGTGGACACCTTCTCCGGCGCACTCCCGACGAGGCATCCTTGACGCACTGCTATCCGGGGTGAAAGTCGCGGAAGGTTGTAGAACTCGCCACTCCTCGGAGGCAGTCATGGCGCTACGGTTCATCTCGAAGGATCCTGAGACGGATGGGGCGAACTGTCCCACGGTGTGGGTGGACGAGGAGTCGCGGGAACTCGTGTTCCAAGGCCGGAAGGCCGACGAGAAGACGCAGGACGAGTGCTCGAAGTCCGGTCCCATCCCTGATTACGAGGCGATCGTCCGGTTGCCGTTCAGCATCGTGGCCGCGATTCGGGAGGCATGTGATGTGGCGGAGCGCGCCGCCGTTCGATGAGCTGCTGGCAAGCTGCAAGCGGTCGGCGGTCCACCTTGAGATGCGGGACTTCTACGACGACCCTGACGAGGCTCCGCGCGTCGCGGCGTGGAAGGCCGGTCACCGGCACGACCCGGACGACCGCGCCTCTTGGTGGCGGCCTTGGCTGGACATGGTGTCGGCGGCCGTGGGCAGGGGCGTCGTGATCCGTCGTGCCAGGATCGTCTCGGAGCCGGTGAGCGAGTACACGAAGTACCTGTACGACGGCACCTTCACCAATATCGCGGCAGGGGAGTCGATCCGTTGGCTTTCCCGCCGGAAGGCGTCGGACCTTGCGCTGCCGGGCAACGACTTCTGGGTCTTCGACGAGCGGTTGGTCCGCTTCGGATACTTCTCCGGCGAGGGCGCCTACCTTGACGATGAGGTGACCGACGAGCCGAGCGTCGCGAAGCTCTGCACGAACGCCTTCGAGGCCGTGTGGGAGAGGGCGACGCCCCACGAGGACTACCGGATCTGACGACCCCAGCGCGCATGCCCGTTTCTCCCTCTTCGAGGGTCGAGGCCGCACGCAAAGCCGTCGCCGACCGACTGCGCGAGATCCGCCGGGATGCGGGGTTGTACGCGAAGGATGTCGCGGAGCGGACGGGGTGGTACGCGTCCAAGGTCTCGCGCCTTGAGAACGCGACCACCCCGCCCAGTGACGACGACATCCGCGCTTGGTGCCGGGCCTGCGGTGCGGAAGACCAAGCCGCGGACATCATCGCCGCATCGCGTAACGCGGACAACGCCTACGTCGAATGGCGGCGCTTGCAGCGCACTGGGTTGCGCAGGCTCCAGGAGTCCTACGTTCCGCTCTTCGAGCGCACCCGGGTGTTCCGGATCTACTGTTCCAACGTCATCCCCGGCCTGCTGCAGACCGAGGCGTACGCCCGCGCGTTGCTGTCGTCCATCACCGAGTTCCGTGAGACACCGGACGACGTTTCCGAAGCCGTGGCCGCCCGTCTGGCGCGCTCCCATGTGATACGCGAGGGGAACCACCGTTTCGCCCTCCTCGTCGAGGAGGCGGTGCTGCGGCACCGCGTGGGTGACGCGGCGACGATGGCCGGGCAACTCGGCTACCTGCTGTCCGTGATGGCGTTTCCGTCCGTCTCCTTGGGAGTGATCCCCTTCTCCGCCGAGCGGCGGATGTGGATGATCGAAACGTTCAGCGTGTACGACGACGAGCAGGCCCAGGTCGAACTACTGACGGCCCAGGTGAACGTCACCGCTCCTTTCGAGGTGCGCCAATATTCGAAGGCGTTCGGCGGGTACGCGCGGCTCGCCGTCCACGGGGCGGAGGCTCGCTCACTGATCACTTCCGCAGTTGACGCGTTGGGGTGACCGGCGTGGAATTCCGTAGAACTTCGTTGAGGACAAGGCCCAGCCGCTCCTAGCGTCGCTCCACGAGAGGCTTCGCCGCACCGGATCAGTGTCGAGATGGTCGTGCGCGCGGAGTGAAACCCCGCCCCGGTCGCGGCCCAGGCCGGCCGGTTGTGCCCGGGCGGGTCGGCAAGTGCAGCAACCTTCCCGAGCAGGAGGAGACCGCACTATGAGCACAGCAGTCCGGACGCGGACCCGTGATCCGCGCCTCATCCTCAACCAAGTGGGGGAGCGCGTGCCCCAACTCGTCACGGACGTCGGCGTGCCCGACCTGTGGGAGCGCGAGGTGCGGCTCCTGCTCCGCGACAGCGTCGCCGTTCGCAGCAGTGCCTGCCCCTGTCCCTGTTCTCTGGCGGGTGGGGGCAATGGCGCATCACTCCCACCACGAAGGAAGCCAGTTGCCTGCACAGCACGACATCGACGCAGAGCGCGAACTGTGGGACACCTACGCTCGAAGCACCAAGGGGGACGTGTCCGACTCCGAGCCTGTTTTCCGCTGGACGCAGTACACCGGCCACGGGCCGGGCCCCGAGTTGCTCGGCAGCCCGGAGACCGTTCTGGAGATCGGATGCGGCACGGGGCGTGCCCTGGCTTATCTCGCCCAGCAGGGCGTCAAGGCAACGGGCGTCGATCTCTCACCGGTCATGGTCGCGCAGACTTCGCAACGCTGGGGACCGCTGGGAGTGCGGTTCGTCTGCGCCGAGGTGCTGGAACACCTGAGCACGAGCACGGAGACCTACGACGCCGTCTACTCGATCTTCGGAGCCGTCTGGTTCACCGACCCGGCCAAACTGCTCCCACTGATCGCCTCGCGCCTGCGTCCCGGGGGAGTCCTCGTCTTCTCCCACCCGCCGGCGATCCCGGGTGCCTACGGCCCTCAGGGGATGTACAAGGGCGGGTTCGCAGGGAGGGCCCTGTACACCTATCGGTACAGCTACACGCCCCGAAAGTGGCGAAACCTCGTCCTCAGCGCCGGCTTCGCGGAAGTCGAGGCAAAGATCATCGAAGCTCCGCAACCGGGCCACATCGGCACGCTGATCGTGCGGGCTGTGGCGAAGTGATCGCTTTCCCGCCCTGGCGCTCCTGCCGCAGTGCGCGGGCGGGCCATGCGCTCACGTGCCCGGAGGCCCGCGCCTCCGGGCATCGGGCTAGCGATAACCCAGGGACTCGAGTTCGATCGCCGGGCATCGGTCCATGACCATGTCCAGGCCCGCCGCGCGGGTGCGGTCGTACGCCTGCTCGTCCACGACGCCCAGTTGGAACCAGACCGCCTTGGCGCCGACCGCCACGGCCTCGTCCGCGACAGTCCCGGCGAGCTCGGAGCGTACGAAGACGTCCACGACGTCCACGGGGAACGGCACGTCGGACAGGGACGCGTACCCCTGCTCCCCGGCGACGGTCTCCGCTTTGGGGTGCACCGGCACCACGCGCTTGCCGTGGCGCCGCAGGACCTCGGCCACGCCGTAGGCGGCGCGGTGGGTGTTGCCGGAGAGGCCGACGACCGCCCAGGTGTCGCCACTCTGCCGGAGGATCTTTTCGATGATGCCCGGTTCCGCGTACATGTCCGGTCAACGAGTGGTGGGGGGTGCGCATTCCCGGTCGCGCGAGGGGCGCCGGTGGCCGGAGGCTTGCACCCGCCCCGGCGGGTTTCCTTTTAAGCCTTGCGGGCGAGCAGGTGTACCTCCTGGAACTGCCGCCGGTCGGTGGGCCGCGGCTCGCGGACCATCCGGGCCGCTTCGGCCAGGCCGGCCTCGCGCAGCAGGCCGGCGAGGTGGTCGGGAGACCACCGGTAGGCCGGCGCGACCGCGTGGTCGAAGGCTTGTGTCACCGGGGAAGACGGGCCTTCGTTGGCCCAGAAGCCGATCAGCAGGTGGCCTCCGGGCGCCAGTACGCGGTGGAACTCCAGCAGGATGCGCGGGAGTTCCGCCGGTGGAGTGTGGATGACGGACCAGCGCGAGAGCACGCCGCCGAGCGTACTGTCGGCGATGTCCAGTTCGGCCATCGAACCCACCTCGAACCGCAGGGACGGATAGGCCTGCCGGGCCAGCTCGATCATCGCGGGAGAGGCGTCGACACCGGATGCCTCCAGCCCCAGTCCGTCCAGCCAGGCGGTGACATGGCCCGGTCCGCACCCCAGGTCGGCGACCCGGCGGTTGCCGCCCGCCCGCACGAACTCGGCGAAGGCGCCCAGGATCGCGCGGTCCAGGGGGCTGTCGCGCAGCGCGTCGCGGAACAGCCGCGCATAGGTGTCGGCGGCGGCGTCGTACGCCTCGCGGGTGGTGTGGAGGGCCTCGTGTCCGGTCATGTCGGCCGACAGTAGTCTCCGCCGCCGAGGCGGGGGCGAGGAGGGCCCACCGGGCGCCGGGCGGGGCGGGCGTGCCGGAGCCCGATATTAGGCTGGGCGCATGTCCGACGCCTCGGATCCGCCGTGCTCCGCCGAGGAGATCAACCGCGCCATCCGGGCGTTCCTCGCCGACCGCGACCGGCCGCTGACCCCCGCCGAGCGGAGGGTGTACGAGGAGCTGCGGGCGCGCTGGCTCCGGGCGGTCCGGCGCCGCGGAACGTCCGGCCGGGGAGAGGGCGGCGGCGGGTAGGCGTCCTCATGGGAGGAGGGTGAGGGTGTGGCCGGTGAGGGCGCCGGCGGGTCGCGTACCGTCGGGCCCGCCCACGTCCCGTTTGTGGTCACGGCTTATGGAGCTCCAGGGAACCGGTGGCCAGGCCGTGGCGATCGTCGAGGCGTCCTCGGCACCGGCGGCATGTACGGCTTCTCCCCTCCGGCGCCGCCAAGTTCTGCCCCGCCATGGCGAATACCCGGCACGGCGAGGCCGGCGCCCGCCCGCTGGGCTCCCACGATGTGCGGCCTCGGCGCTCGTATAGCCTGTTTCAGCAGGTCAGGCAGGACTACCGCGAGAGGGCCCCATGCAGGACGCTTACCGCACCGTGGCCCGTGAAGGTGTGCACGAGATCGAGATCAGCAAGTCGCGCTTCATCTGCGCGCTCGCGCCCGCCGCCACGGAGGAGGAGGCGCAGGCGTTCATCGCCCGTGTGCGCAAGGAGCATCCGACAGCGCGGCACAACTGCTTCGCCTACGTCCTCGGGGCCGACGGGTCGGTACAGAAGGCCAGTGACGACGGAGAGCCCGGCGGTACGGCCGGAGTGCCGATGCTGCAGATGTTGGTACGCCGCGAGATGCGGTACGTCGTCGCGGTCGTCACCCGGTACTTCGGCGGGATCAAGCTCGGGGCGGGCGGGCTGATTCGCGCCTACGGGGGAGTGGTCGGCGAGGCGCTCGACACGCTCGGGACCGTGACCCGCCGGCGTTACCGGCTCGCCACCGTCACCGTGGACCACCAGCGTGCCGGGAAGCTGGAGAACGAGCTCCGAGCGGCGGGGCGCACGGTGCGCGAGGTGTCGTACGGGGCCGGAGTGACGATCGGGGTCGGGCTGCCGGACTCCGAGGTCGAGGCCTTCCGCGCCTGGCTGGCCGACGCCACCGCCGGGACGGCGGTGCTCGAGCTCGGCGACGAGGCGTACGGGGAGGAGTAGCGCGCGGTCGGGGCCCCCGACGGCGCACGGGTGGATCCGGCCCCGGTCGGGAGGCGGGCCCGTGCCCGTACCTCCGCCCGGCCCGCCGTCAGGTGAGGGCCGCCGCTCCGCCCACCCCCACCGTGCCGACCGCGGCGCAGACGAGGGACCAGCGCACGTACACGTGTTTGCGCCAGGCGATCCGGCTCATGACCACGAGCTCGCGGCTCAGCGCCGGCAGCGGATCCGCCTCACGGAGCCGGTACTCCAGCGCGCCGGGCTCCCAGTGGCGCAGGTGGCCGAAGTAGACGAACCGCTCCTCGGCCGGGCCCGGCACGTCCGCCCGCAGGGTCGGGGCGACCGCCAGGACTGCGCAGGCCAGGCCGGCCACAAGCGCCGCGACCCCCGCCCACAGCAGCGCCGTCGCCAGACCTCCCGTGCGGCCGAAGCCCCGGCCCACGCCCGCCGTCAGTCCCAGGACCAGGAGGACGGCCGACTGCACCGTGAGGGCGAACGACGCCTTCACGTCCGCCTTGCCCGTCCAGTCGGACAGCGCGGAGTGCAGTCGCCAGGCGGTGTCCTGGGGGGATTCGGGCACGGCCACGCCACCTCGTTCCTCTCGGCTCCGGCTGATCGTCCCCCGGCGCCCGGCGTTCCACGGACCCGAGCGGCAAGCTGACCGAAAGGCCGCGAAGAGCGGCGGTTTTTCGCCTGTGCGAGAGAAGTGGCGGACGACAAGGGCGGGAGGTGGGAGTGGATGTGAAACCGGGTGCCGGGGCGTCGGCCGAGGTGGAGGGAGCGGAAGGGGCGCGCCCGGTCTCGCCCGCGTGGCAGCACCCCCCGTACGGCCCGTCCCCGGCCCGGCCGAGGAGCCCGGCGCCGACGCCG
>NZ_JBPQTX010000170.1:0-15195 GCF_051386555.1 Streptomyces sp. URMC 126 | reverse complement strand
GAGGGGGACGTGTGGGCGGGGCATCAGCATGAGGGCTCCTCCGGGGTGGTGTGTTCGCGCGCGACGTCCGGAGAGGGCGTGGGCAGCGTGGCGCGGTCGGGTGCCGTCGGGCCGTTCCGCCACCGAGGCGGGAGGCTGGAGCCGCGGGATTTCGCTACGGACAGCGCGTCCCGCAGGCATTCGGACAGCCGCACACCGACGAAGCGCAGCTCGTGTTCCGGGGCCGACGGGTCGTCCAGTACCTCGCGGGCGTACTCCAGTACGTCCGCGCCCAGGGCCAGTTGGAGCGACTCCACGTCGTCCGCCAGCCGGGACAGGTGTCCCCACCGGTCGTCCGTCAGGAGGAGGCACGGCTTTCCGTCCTCCGTCGTCCAGGGCAGGAGCCGGGCCGCCGTGTGCCCCGAAGCGGCATCGGCGAGCGCGCGTCGCCGGTGCCGGTCTTCGTCGGTCCTGTGTGCCACCTGCGGTCCTTTCTCGTCGCGGGTTCGACGAGGGGACCGTATGGGCCTTGCCCCGCCCCGGACCACGGGTGCTGCGGGGCGGTTTCGGGGGCAGTGCGCGCGATGTACCCCGCTTCGTGGTGCTTACCCGGCAACCCCCAGGTGGGCGGCCATGTCGCGCATGTCCTGGGTAAGGGTGCGCTTACGGGTCTTGAGGATGTCCAGCATGATGTAGCGGGCCATGGGCTGGTGGGTCAGCCAGGCGCCGGACGTGTGCCGGAGCTGGGTGAGTTCGTTCATGGCGTCCTGGTGGGACTTGAGCAGGACGTGCGCGCGGGCCACGTCCAGCCGGTGGCGTCCCCAGTTGGTGGGGTCCGGCTTGCCGAGGTGTGCGGAGGCGCGGGAGCTCAAAACGCCTTCGTCGGTCCGGCGGAGGACGCCGCGCGCGTCGCCCATCAGCGAGAGGTCTTCCACCGCCTTCATCTCCGTGGTCATGGGCCCGAACCCCGCCCAGTGGTCGGGGAAGGACACTCCTTCGGAGTTCAGCGCGCTGGACGCCGTGCCGGCCATCCTGCGGGCTTCCCTGGCCACGTCCGGCCGGTTGTTGCGGATGGCGGCCGACGCCACGCGGAGCCAGAGTTCGCCCCACACGGCCAGGCGCGCGGGGGACGCTTCGGACATGCGCGGCTCGATCTCCTGCGCCGTGAGCGACGCGAGTTCCTCGCACTCGTCGAAGCGGTCCTGACGCAACAGAAGCCAGCAGAGGCCCACCACGCCCGTCGCCGCGAGCTGGGTTCGGTCGTCCTGTCGGGCGAGCCGGATCGCTTCCACGAGAGCGTGGTAAGCCATGTCGTACTGCCGTACCTGCGTCAGGTACTTGCCGGTGAGCAGCAGTGTGTGACACCGCGCGACGACGGCCTGGCGCTGTTCCTCACCCTCCAGGGTGGCGACCGCCGCCTCGGAACTCCGCAGAAGTTTCGGGAGGCGCTTCGCCACGGCTCCGTACTGGTCCGCCCAGTACAGTGCGTGTCCTTCCTGGACACCTCGCCGGAGTTCGGAGATTTCCCCGGCCTCGGAAGGCCCGGGCACCCTGCCCGTGAGGCCGACGGCGGGCATCAACGCCTTGCGCAACTCCAGCAGGTAGCGGCGGTTCGCCTCGTCCAGTGGGCCGAGGACGGGCTTCGGGGCTTCCGTCGCGAAGAGGGCGGACGTGGTCACGCCCAGCGCGCGGGCCATGGCATGCAGCGTCTCGACGCGGGCGTCCCCGCCTTGTTCCACCTTGCGGACCGTGCTCAGCGAGAGCTCGGCCGCTTCGGCCAGCCCTTCCTGACTCAGACCGGCCGCCCGCCGGTACTTCCTCACGTTGTCGGCCAAACCTGTGGACATGGGCTCACCATCCTTCCCAACGCCAGCGTAGGGCCCGTCCCCTGCCGCACAAGGTGGCGGCTGTGACGGGCAAACCTTCTTATGCCACAGGCAAGTTGTACTCGCGGGGGCGCATGGAAGGGCGGCGAGCGCCCGTGCGCTCACACGTTCAGGTGAGGCGGCGCGCGTGGAGGCGATGAGGGGTGCCTGGCGTGCGGCCGGCGGAGCGAGGGTCCGGCGGGTGGGTCGCCTCGCGTCCGTAGGCGGGTCGGCCGGGGTGGCCGACGTGTCGAGCGGGACGGGCCCGGCCGGACCGGGGCGGTGGTCCCCCGGCCGCGACCCCGCCTGCGCCCCCGCCCGCTTGCCGCGCAACCAGCGGCCCGGCGGCCGTGTCCCGTGGCGGGAGACCGGTCAGGGTCTCAGTACGCCGTCGAACCTGTCCCAGGCCGACCAGTCGCCGCCGGGGGACGTCTGCGAGCGGTGCCAGACGCCGCCGCTGCCGTCGACGCCGAACAGTTCCACGCGGCCGTCCGCGTTGGTCTGGGCGGCGACCTGGCTCAGCGCGCCGTCGAAGCGCTCCCAGCTCGACCAGCCGCCGCCGGGGAACGCCTGCGAGCGGTGCCACACGCCCCCGGTGCCGTCGGCGCCGAAGAGTTCGAGGCGGCCGTCCTTGTCGCGGGCCGCGGCGAGGGAGGCGAGGCCGCCGTCGAGTCGCTCTCAGCCCGACCAGTTGCCGCCGGGGGACGTCTGCGAGCAGTGGAAGACGGCTCCGCCGCCGTCGACGCCGAAGAGTTCCACGCGGCCGTCCGCGTTGGTCTGGGCGGCGACGCGGTGCAGCGCGCCGTCGAACTTCGCCCAGCCCGACCAGACGCCGCCGGAGGAGAGCTGCCGGCGGTGCCACACGCCCTGGGTGCCGTCGGTGCCGAAGAGTTCCAGGCGGCCGTCCCTGTTGCGGGCCGCGGTGACGGGCGCGAGGCCGCCGTCGAACTTCTCCCAGGGCGACCAGCCAGCGCCGGGCGAGGTCTGGGACCGGTGTCAGACGCCCGCCGTGCGGTCGACGCCGAACAGTTCCACCCGCCCGTCGGTGTTGGTCTCGGAGGCGACGGAGACCAGGCCGCCGTCGAGCCTGCCCCAGCCCGTCCAGCCGCCGCCGGGACAGGTCTGCGCGCGCTGCCACACGCCGTCACTGGTGTCGGTGCTGAAGAAGACCGGCCGGCCGTCCGCGTCGCGGGCCGCGGCGATCGAGGAGCCGAGGGGCGGAAGAACGGTGTCGGGGCGTGGCGGTGGCGGTGCCCGGTGCCGCGATCAGCGGTGCCGCGACCGCCGCCATGAGCCACCCCGCTGATCCCGATCTCTTCGCATGTGAGCACGCATGACGCGGCCACGATGGATCGAGCGGAGGCCGACCGTACAGCGGCCGGTCCGCCGAGCGGAACAGGGCGGCATTCGGCGACGGCGGGCCGGTAAACCGCCGCACCCGCAACGGTAGTTGTGTTGAGGAGGCGCGCGGGAGGGCGGTGGGCGCCCGTGCGCTCGCACGTTCAGGTGAGCGGCGTTCGTCGGACGGTCGTATTCGGCGCGCCGCGCCCTATGCAGGACGCATGGATGAACTCCCCGCTCAAGGCGGGCAACCGACCGTCTCCCGCCGTCAGTTCGCCGTCGCCGCCGGCGCGACCACCGCAGCCGTCGCCGCGCTCGGCGGTTCCGCCGCCGCGCCGGCGCGGGCCGCCGCGCCCGCGAAGTCCACCGCGGACTGGGACACCTGCGTGGAAGTGGCCAGAGCCCTGCTCGTCGTCGACGACAAGGACCGGCCGCTGGTGCCCGAGTACAAGAAGATCCTCGACGACGGGCTGCCGCGCACCGGCAAGAAGACGGGCCGGAAGGTGCTCGTGGTGGGCGCCGGGCCGGCCGGGATGGTGGCCGCCTGGCTGCTGAAGAGAGCCGGGCACCACGTGACGCTGCTGGAGGCCAACGGCAACCGGGTCGGCGGCCGGATCAAGACCTTCCGCAAGGGTGGTCACGAGCACGCGGCACAGCCGTTCGCGGACCCCCGGCAGTACGCGGAGGCGGGGGCCATGCGCATCCCCGGCAGCCATCCGCTGGTGATGAGCCTGATCGACGGGCTCGGGGTGAAGCGCCGGCCCTTCCACCTCGTGGACGTCGACGGGCAGGGCAAGCCGGTCAACCACGCCTGGCTGCACGTCAACGGCATCCGGATGCGGCGCTCCGACTACGCCAAGGACCCTCGGAAGATCAATCGCTCCTTCGGCGTTCCGCGCGAGCTGTGGGACACGCCGTCGTCCACCATCCTGCGACGCGTCCTCGACCCCGTGCGCGACGAGTTCAGCACGGCGGGGGCGGACGGCAAGCGGGTCGACAAGCCGATGCCCGAGCGGGTGAAGGGCTGGGCGCGGGTCATCCAGAAGTACGGCGACTGGTCGATGTACCGCTTCCTGACCGAGGAGGCCGGTTTCGACGAGCGCACTCTGGACCTCGTCGGGACGCTGGAGAACCTCACCTCCCGGCTGCCGCTCTCCTTCGTCCACAGTTTCATCAGCCAGTCGCTGATCAGCCCGGACACCGCGTTCTGGGAGCTGGTCGGCGGCACCGCGACGCTGCCCGACGCGCTGCTGAAGAAGGTCGACGACGTGCTGCGCCTCGACCGGCGGGCGACGCGCATCGAGTACTGGTCGCCGGACCGCGCGGGCGCCGACCGCGCGACGCACGTCCGGGAGGACGGGCCGCGCGTGTGGATCGACACCGTGTCCGAGGGACGGGACGGCAAGGTCGTCCGTGAGCAGTTCACCGGCGACCTCGCGATCGTCACCGTGCCGTTCACCGGGCTGCGGCACGTCCAGGTCAGCCCGCTGATGTCGTACGGCAAGCGGCGGGCGGTCACCGAGCTGCACTACGACAGCGCGACCAAGGTGCTGCTCGAATTCAGCCGCCGCTGGTGGGAGTTCACCGAGGAGGACTGGAAGCGGGAGCTCGAAGCGGCGGGGAAGGGGCTGTACGCCAAGTACCGGGACGGCAAGGCGCCCGCCGACGGCAGCCTGCTCGGCGTGCACCCGTCCGTCCCGCACGGCCACATCACCCACGCGCAGCGCGCCCACTACGCCGCCAACTACTGGGCCGGACGCGACCAGCCCGAGGCGGCGCACATCGTCGGCGGCGGGTCGATCTCCGACAACCCCAACCGGTTCATGATCAACCCCTCCCATCCGGTGCCCGGCAGCGAGGGCGGTGTCGTCCTCGCGTCCTACTGCTGGGCCGACGACGCCTCCCGCTGGGACTCCCTCGACGACGAGGCCCGCTACCCGCACGCCCTCTGCGGCCTGCAGCAGGTGTACGGGCAGCGCATCGAGGTCTTCTACACCGGCGCCGGCCGCACCCAGAGCTGGCTGCGCGACCCGTACGCGTACGGCGAGGCGTCCGTGCTGCTGCCCGGCCAGCACACGGAACTGCTGGGCGCCATCCGCGCCCCCGAGGGCCCTCTCCACTTCGCGGGCGACCACACGTCCGTCAAGCCGTCCTGGATCGAGGGCGCCCTGGAGTCCGGCGTCCGGGCGGCCCTGGAGGTGCACTTGGCGTGAGCGCACGGCCTGAGCCCGCGGCCGGGCTCCGGGGCCGGCGGGCCGGTGGCAACGGGCGGACGGGATCATGGGGGTCCATGCCCGTCCGCCCGTGAGGTGATTCCTTGAGGAAGGCGGCCCTGCGCCCGTACGCGACGCTGCCCGGCCCGTACGACGCCGCGACCTGCCTGGTGACCACCGTGGACGCCCGGGGCGACGCCCTGTGGCTGCTCTGCCCGGACACGGAGACCGTGCCGAACCCGTACGGAACGCCGTACCCGCGGCCCCGCCGGTATCCCTACGACGCCCGGCTCGTCACCAGCGACGGCACGCCCCCGGTCGAGCGCGCCCTGACCGGAGTGCGCGTCCGGCCGTCGGCCCTGGACGTCCTGCCGGACGGCCGGGTGCTCGTGGTGGGCGGTTCCGAGACGCGGAACGCCCAATTCTTCGGCCGCGACGGCCGGCCCGGACGCCGTTTCGGCCTGGGCCGGGGCGCCCGCCGCGTCCTGGCCGACCGCCGGGGCGGCCTGTGGAGCGCCTACTCCGACGAGGGCATCCACGGCGACGATCCCACCGGCGCCGCCGGCCTCGTCCACTGGGACGGCCGCGGCAACCGGCGATGGTCCCTTACACCCCCGGACGGCCTGCCCTACCCGGTGGACACCCACGCCCTGAACGTCACCGACGACGGCACCGCCTGGTTCGCCTACCACCCCTCGCCCCGGCTCCTCCACCTCGGCGCCGACGGCCGGGCCACTTCCTGGGAGGCGGCCCCGGGCGTCCGTCCCCAGGGCATCGCCGTCCACGGCACGGAGATCGTCCTCCTCGCCGACGGGGTGCTGCACCGCCTGCGCCGCCCACACCGCCGCCGGGCCTCGGACGGCGTCCTCGAACCGCTCGGTGAGGCCCGCCTCACCCTCCCCGACGGCACACCCCTCACCCGGTACACCGACGTCGTCGGCCGGGGGCGGCGGCTCTACGTGCGGGGAAGGTCGGTGCGGCAGTGGTACGTGCTCGACGCCTGGTCCGAGGAGGCCGACAGCCTCCACCGGATCTCACCGTCCTGACGTTCTCCGGTGGGTGCCAGACCGCAGGCGGCGGCCACGGCGGCGGAGGCGCGGTGGCCGGGGTGGATGTGGGCGATGATCGTGCGCGCGCCCCGGCCCGTCAGCCAGGCGATCCACTCCCTGGCCGCCTCGGTGGCCAGCCCGCGCCCCTGCCAGGGCACGCCCACGACCCACGCCACCTCGGCGGCGGACCCGGAAGCGGTCACGGTGGCCTGAACCGTCCCCACCAGCCGGCCGCCGTCGCGGAGCCGGAGCACCCGGTTGTGCCAGACGGTGAGGGGATCGGGAGAGCCCGCGACCAGGCGCCGGTAGCGCTCCCGCAGCGCGTCGGCCGAGTCCGGGGTGCCGCCGGTGAAGCCGTAGAGGGCCGGGTCGGCCAGTACGCCGGCCATCTCCTCGGCGTGCTCGACGCGGAGCGGCGTCAACTCCAGCCGCTCCGTGCGGAGTACGCCGTGCTCCCACGCCGGGCACGGGGGCACGCCGGGAGCGTTCGGAAGGTTCACGAGGCGGAGCCTACGGCCGGTGGGCGCGGGACGGGAGCCCCTCAGGGGGGACCGGAGCCGGGAAACCCCTCACGTCCCCGCCGACCGGGCCGCCACCTCGCTGAACACCACCCGGGCGTCCTCCGTGTACACCCCCACGCTCCCCTTCAGGTACGGGCGTTCGTGGTCCTCGTACGCGACCAGGCCGCGGCCGTCGACGCTGATCTCCATGCGGGCGCCGCGCTGGGCGACGCGGACGTCGGAGGTGCGGCCTACGGGGAAGGAGCCTTGGCCGGTGGCGAGGAAGCGCTGGCCGCCGGGGTAGGCGGGGTCGCGTTTGCCCAGCTCCCAGCCGTTGGGCTTGAGGGTGATGTAGTAGAAGTGCTCGGGGTCGGTGTAGGCCCAGACCAGCCAGGGCACTTCCCAGGGGTTCGGTTTGGGCGTGCGGAGTTGGGCGACCGTGCGCATGCGGGCCTCGTAGTCCACGTTCTCGTACGTCGCCGTGGAGACGACGAGGCCGGCGTGGGTCTCGTCGTCCCGGCGGGCCGGTTTCGGGGAGAGGGCCAGGCCGTCGTGGCGTCCGACGTTGGTGCCGTGCCCGTCGAAGACCGACCGCCAGGGGCCGTGGACCGAGCCCTCGGCCCAGGGCCGTTCCGGCGCGCCCCCGCCGCCCCACAGGGCGTCCGCCGCGAAACCGAGGCCGACCAGCACGGCGACGGCGAGGGCGGCGAGGGCGAGCTGCCGGTGAACTCTGCTCATGCCGTCGAGTATGACCCCGGGCCCTCGGGAAGGCGGGCGATCACCTGATCGGTGGACTGATCGGTGGACAGGACGTCCGCGTCCGCGCCGAAGTCCTCCGCGAGCTGGGCGATGATGCGTTCGGTCGCGTGGCCGTCGCCGAACGGATTTCCGGCCTCCGCCATGCGGGCGTACTCCGCGGGGTCGTCCAGGAGCCGCTCGGTCGCCGCCAGGATCGCGTCGGGCACGGTGCCCACCAGCCGGGCCGCGCCCGCGTCGACGGCCTCCGGGCGTTCGGTGGTGGTGCGCAGGACGAGGGCGGGCTTGCCGAGGGAGGGGGCCTCCTCCTGGACGCCGCCGGAGTCGGTGAGGACGAGGTCGCAGGCGGCCAGGGTGGCCGAGAAGTCGAGGTAGCCGAGGGGCTCGACGACGCGGACGCGCGGGTGGCCGGTCAGCTCGGGCAGCAGCGCGTCGCGCACGGCCGGGCTCTTGTGCAGCGGGAGCAGGATCTCGACGTCGCCGCGGTCGGCGAGGCGGCGTATGGCCCGGCCCATGCCGCGCATGGTGTCGCCCTGGTTCTCGCGGCGGTGCAGGGTGAGGAGGACGCGCCGCAGGCCGGTGGTGGTGAACTGGTCGCGGCCGGTGCCGCGTTCGAGCACCCAGAGGAGGTTGTCGATGACCGTGTTGCCGGTGGTGAACACCTCGGACGCGGGCACCCCTTCGGCCGCGAGGTGGCCGGCGGCCCGCCGCGTGGGGGCGAAGTGCCAGCGGGCCACCCGGCCGATGAGCCGCCGGTTGAGCTCCTCGGGGAACGGGTTGTCGAGGACGCCGGTGCGCAGCCCCGCCTCGACGTGGGCGACGGGGACGTGCTCGTAGAAGGCGGCGAGCGCGCCGGTCAGGGCGGTGGTGGTGTCGCCCTGGACGAGGACGACGTCCGGCCGCAGGTCGCGGACCACCTCGCCGAGGCCGTCCACGAGCCGGGCGGTGAGGGTGGACAGCTCCTGGCGGTCGCGCATGACGTCGAGTTCGGTGCGGCGGGGGACCTGGAGCAGGTCCAGCATCTGGTGCAGCATCTCGCGGTGCTGTCCGGTGGTCACGACGAGCGGGTCGAACAGCGGGGAGGCCGCCATGGCGCGGGCCACGGGGGCGAGTTTGACGGCTTCGGGGCGGGTGCCGAGGACGAGCATGGCGCGTACCGGGGCGTTGATCATGTTCGGGGACATGGGTCTCCCTGGGCGGTGGTGTGTTTCTGCGGTGGAGGAGTGGCGGGCGCCGGCCGCGTTCCCGCGGGGGCGCCGGCGGCGGGCCCCGTGGGTCCGCGGGTTCCCGGGGCGGGGGGCGAGGGCGCGGGCTCCGCCCCCGCGCCGTCAGGTGCGTGCCGTCTTCAGCCAGGTGCGCTTGCCCGTGAGCATCCGCCACAGGCCCCACCATCCGGCGGCGAACCAGATGTAGCCGTAGAAGATGAAGACGTGGGACAACAGGACCGCCCGGACGAGGCCGAGGCCCTGTTCCCGCCGCGAGTAGACCCAGCCGTACACGTAGGCGGCGGTGAAGGAGAGGACGTACGGGCCGAGCACCCACATCGGGGAGATCAGCGGCCGTCCGGCCTCGACCGAGCCGATGACCGTGCCGACGACGGCGACCAGGAAGGACACCGGCAGCAGCGAGGTCAGCAGGATCAGCACCGGGCTGGAGAGGTGGTACAGCAGGTCCACGGCGGCCCGGGTGGGCACCTCCTTGACGATCAGCGGGACGAGCCCGGCCGACTGGAGGTGCCCCTGGAACCAGCGCGACCGCTGCCGCACCAGCCGCCGGACGTCGAGGACGGCCTGCTGGGAGACGGCGGCGGAGGTGCAGTGCTGGTTGGTCCAGCCGCCGGCGATCAGCCGGACGCCCAGGTCCAGGTCCTCGGTCAGGGAGTCGCTCCACGGGCCGGAACCGTCCGGGCCCAGCAGGGTGTCCAGCGCGGCCAGCCGCATGAACTGGCCGTTGCCGCCCATCCCGACGCTGCCGATGGAGCGGCGGGCGCTCTGGAAGATGTCGCCGTAGATCACGAACTCCATGTCCTGGAGCCGGGCGAGGAGGCCCTTGTTCCGGTTGTACATCCGGACGCCGATCTGGGTGCCGCCGGTGCGCGGGTCGTCGAAGTACGGGTCGACCGCCTGGATCACATGCTGGTCGAGCCGGCCGTCGGCGTCCACGACGCAGACGATGACGTCACGGGGGTCGCGGCCGTCGAGCAGGCCGGACGAACGCAGGTACGCGATCCCGGCGTTGAGGGCCGCGCCCTTGCCCTTGCGGGCGTTCGGCAGCTGTCTCCGCAGCAGGTGCACCTTGCCCGGGTGGGCGGCGCAGGCCGTGCGGGCGATGTCGGCCGTGCGGTCGTCGGAGGCGTCGTCGATGACCAGGGCCAGGGTGTTGCGGGCGGGCAGCGCGGTGATCCGCGCCAGGCTCTCGGCGAGCACCTTCTCCTCGTTGAGGCAGGCGAGGAGGAAGACGTAGAAGCGCTGTTCCCGGGGGCCGCGCGAGCGGCGGAAGCGGCGCCGGGAGATGAGGAAGAGGGCGGTGTTGTAGCAGCCGGCCATCACGATGATGGCGATGCTCGACCAGAGCAGGAGCTCGTCGAGCGGGAGGCCGCCGATCCGGATGCCGTCGGCCACGAGCGCTCGCGTCATGAGCGCGCCGGCCGGGAACGGGCCGGCGGGGGACGGGCCGGCGGAGGACGGGCCGGCAGGGAGCGGGCCGGTCGTGAGCGGGGCGGCGGTGAGCCGGCCGGCCCAGAGCGGGACCGTCGAGAGCGCGTCGGTCATGAGCGGCCACCGGCATTCCGTATCCGGTACCAGAATTTCAGCGAAATCAGGACGGCGGCTATCGAACAGTAGAGCAGGAAGCCGGCGCCGGCCGCCTCCTGAAGCCCTCTCGCGAACGGCAGACCCGGCATCACTTCCGGCGTCGCCGTCAGTCCGGCCAAGGGCACGACGGTGCCCAGAGCGGGTTTTCCGTACATGGGTTCCCCCCCCATTTTCCGCCTCCTTCGAGGCGTGCGCTGGGAACGTACCAGACCGTTCTACCGGGCCGGTCGTACATCGGAGAATTACTGAATTCGGGGATGTAAATTCTTGTGACCGGCCGGTAGTTCTGGCAGTTGGCGCCGCGACTGTTGCCTGTGTGGCCTGCGGTCTATGCCAATCCCCGCGCGGTGGCGGCCCGCCCGCCCCGAACCGCGGCGAATCGGGAGTGCGATGAAATCGTCACGGATATAGCGAGCGTGTCACGAATACCCGGGATCGCATTGACAGGCCCGGAAGGCCCCACCAGAATCTGCCAACTATCGGCCCGGCTCGGTGCCGACGATGCCGTAACGGCACTCAGGGGGGAATGAGGATGAGAATTTCCCGAAGAAGGCTGGGAAAGCCCCGAATTTCGCTAACGCTTTCGATAGTAGCGGCCCTGCTGGGCGGTTTCGCGATATCCGACGGCGCCGGCGCCGCCGACGCGCCGACGGGTCCCCGGCCCCGTCCGTCACACGCCCTGGGGGGCGTCGGACCGGCCGCCCTCTCCGATCTGGGCGTCAAGGACCTCAAGGCATGGGAGGCCGCGCGGCTGTCCAACGACCGGCTGCGCCGGTCGGGCAAGCTCGTCGTCCCGCCGCCGCCGACGACGGCGACGACCGGCGGCG
This sequence comes from Streptomyces sp. URMC 126, assembly GCF_051386555.1. Lineage (NCBI taxonomy): Bacteria > Bacillati > Actinomycetota > Actinomycetes > Kitasatosporales > Streptomycetaceae > Streptomyces > Streptomyces sp. URMC 126. Next base: position 3,852 of record NZ_JBPQTX010000170.1, on the reverse strand, counting down.
CGGGGGGTGCGAGCAGCACCGGCACCGGTGAGACGGGCGGTGCGGGTGATGCCGCGGGTGGTGTGGGCGGTGCCGGTGGCGGTACGAGCGCGCAGCAGGTCGCCGCGCCCAGGGCGGGCGTCCCCGCCGTCACTCCCGCCGTCGCCCGCCTCCAGGGCCCCGCGCAGAGCTCCGTGCAGAGCGCCGAGAGCCCCGTGTACGGTCCCACCGCCGTCCGGCCGGCCGCCGTGGCCGGGACCTCGGCGCTGGTCCTCTACGACACCACCGGCCCCTACGGGTACCTGGGCGAGCTCTACGCCATGGCCGCCGCCAACCTCGCCGGCCACTTCGGCACCGTGACCGCCAAGCCGGTCTCGGCGTACACCGCGGGCATGGTCGACCAGTACACCGCCACGGTGTACCTCGGCTCCACGTACTACGGCGGTACCGTCCCCGACGCCGTCCCGGCCGCGTTCTACCGGGACGCCCTGGCCACCACCCGTCCGGTCACCTGGGTCGGGGACAACATCTGGGGCATGGCCAACGCCGTCGGCGTCGAGACCTTCAAGCAGCACTACGGCTGGGACCCCACCAACTCGTTCTACGAGAGCGGGGGAACCGTAGGGAACATCACCCAGGTGATCTACAAGGGCCGGCAGCTCACCCGGAAGATCCCCGCCGGCTTCGACGGCGGCGTGCTGCACCCCGCCCTGGTGTCCGGGCCGGGCTACCCCCAGGTCACCCAGCTCGCCCAGGCCGTCGACGCCAACTCCGGCGACAGCAGCCCCTGGGCGATCCGTTCGGGCAACCTGACGTACCTCGGCGAGATCCCGTTCACCTACGTCTCCGAGAGCGACCGGGTGATCGTCTTCGAGGACCTGCTCTTCGACGGGCTCGCCCCCGCCACCGCCGAACGGCACCGCGCGTTCGTCCGGCTGGAGGACATCAGCCCGAAGGCCGACCCCAACGAACTGCGCCAGGTGGCCGACTACCTCGCCGCGCAGAAGATCCCCTACGGGATCAACGTCGTCCCGGTCTACACGGACCCCAAGGGCGTCTACAACAACGGGCGGCCCGAGACGATCACGCTCGCCCAGAGCCCCCAGGTCGTCTCCGCCCTCAAGTACATGCTGGCGCACGGCGCGGTGCTGATGAACCACGGCTACACCCACCAGTACAGCAACGTGAACAACCCGTACAGCGGGGTCACCGGCGACGACTTCGAGTTCTTCCGCGCGCACGTCGACGCGTCCGACACCGTCGTCTACGACGGGCCGCCCGCCGAGGACTCGGCCGTGTGGGCACAGTCGCGCGTCACGTCCGCGCTGGCGGCCTTCGCGGCGGCCGGACTGCCGAAGCCGACGGTGTGGACGACACCCCACTACGCGGCCTCCGGGACGGACTACCGTGTCCTCGGTCAGAACTTCTCCGCGCGTCTGGAGAGATCCTTGTACTTCGCAGGCACCCTGCCCGGCACCATCGCGAACGCCGGCCGGTACATCGGCCAGTTCTTCCCGTACGCCGTGAAGGACGTCTACGGCACCACGGTCCTGCCGGAGAACCTCGGCAACTACGAGCCCGAGCCGTACAACAACCACCCGGCCCGGCTCCCCGCCGACCTGATCGCCTCGGCCAAGGCCAACCTGGCCGTCCGCGACGGGGTGGCCAGCTTCTTCTACCACCCCTACTACGGGACGGCCCCGCTCCAGCAGACGGTGGACGGCATCCGCGCCCTCGGGTACACCTTCGTCGGCCCGACGGACCTCAAGCAGTGAGCGCGAAGAAGAGGGCGGTCGTCGCCCTGGCGGCCGCGGCCGCCCTCTTCCTCGCGGGCTGCTCCGCCGACGACTCCTCCGACGCCCCCGCCTCCCCGCCGGCCGGCACCGCGAGCGGTGGGACGGGCAAGCGCCAGGACGGCCGGAAGGAGGCCCCGCTGAAAGGGATCACGCTCCCCGCCTGGAACCGCAAGGACTACGAGAGCCCCGAGGCCAAAACGTATCTGCGGCAGATCGCCGCGACCGGCGCCCGGTGGGTCACCTTCACCCCCACCTGGTACCAGGACGGACTCACCGACACCCGCATGCGGCCCACCGACGAGACCGCCGACGACGACAGCCTGCGCCACGTCGTGCGCCTCGCCCACGCCGCCGGACTCAAGACCATGATCAAGCCGCACGTGGACCTCACCGGCGGCGAGGACCGCTCGGGCATCCGGCCCGCGGACCCGGACGCGTGGTTCGCGGCGTACGGGCGGTTCATCACGCACTACGCGGACCTCGCCGCCGAGACCGGCGCGGAACAGTTCTCCGTCGGCACCGAACTCGCCGGCACCTCGGCGGACGGCGCCCGCTGGAAGAAGACCGTCGCCGCCGTCCGCGCCCGCTACAAGGGCCCGCTCACCTACGCCGCCAACTACGACGAGTACCGCGGCGTCGCGTTCTGGAAGAGCCTCGACGTCATCGGCATCGACGCCTACTGGCCGCTCGGCGAGCAGCCCACCACCGACGTGGCGCGGCTGCGCGAGGCGTGGCAGCCGGTGGTGAGGGAACTGGCCGCGTTCTCCGCCGCCCAGGGACGCCGGATCCTCTTCACCGAGGCCGGCTACGTCAGCCAGAAGGGCAGCACCACCGCCCCGTACTCGTGGACCGTCAGCAAGGCCGCCGGCGACGCCGAACAGGCCGCCGGGTACGAGGCGTTGCTCGCCGCCTTCGACGGGCGGAAGTGGTGGGCCGGGGTGTGCTGGTGGATGTGGGACGACTGGCCGGACGCGGGGGAGACACCCAAGAGGCTCGCCTATACGCCGCACGGCAAGCCGGCGGAGAAGGTGCTGCGGAAGTGGTGGGGAAATGGGTGAGGGGACGAGCGGGAGGGAGTGATGGGGGTGAAGGCGCAGCAGGGCGGGGCGAAGGGGGCGTTACGTCTCGCGGGAGCGGAGAGCGCCGTCACGTCTCGCAGTCGTGCACGCTCCCGCAGAGTCCGCACCGGGCCCGCAGGCGTCCCCGGACCGGCACGCGGATGCGCTGGTGGCAGGTGGGGCAGGGGAAGCTGACGCGCTGCGGGTCGCGTCCCTCGAACGCGTACCCCGCCGGGTGCGCCCCGGCGGACGCCGCCGGGCCCGCGCCGCGTTCGGCCGCCCGGCGGTCGCGCGCGTACCGGTGCCGCCCGAGGCGGCCCGCCGCCGCCAGCGGCGGACGCCGCGCCTCCTGGCGGGAGCGCGCCGCGCCCCGGACGTAGGCGTCGTAGGCGCGCGGGCTGGTGAACCAGGGCGACGGGTCCTCGCCGAACACCTCGGCGCGCTGGGCGAGGACGTACCCGAACTCCTCCGGCGTGAGGTAACCGAGCTTCTGCGTACTGACCGCGTCCTCGCGGTACGCGTCGAGCAGCAGCCAGCCGGCGCCGAGGTAGGCGGCGACGGTGTCGGTGAGGATCTCGTTGTCCCGGGTGCCGGGGAAGCCGAGGCCCAGGCGGTGCAGGTAGACGTGGGTCACCTCGTGGGCCAGGGCGGCGCCGATGTCCCTGCGGTGCTTCTTGAAACGGGAGTTGAGCTCGACGAAGTACTCGGGGCCGGCCGCGAGTTCCACGTTCCCGGCGTGCCGCATGTCGCGGAAGGAGACGATCATCCGCGCGTCCGGCAGCCGCAGGTGCCGCACCATGACGCCGGCGATCCGCTGGACGCCGAGGTAGGGGTCCTCGTCGTCGGAGAACGCGACGTCGGACGGGACGACGCTGAGCGCGAAGGTGCGCAGGGCGTCGGGCGACAGCCGCCGGTACAGGGCGGTGATCGCGGAGTGCACCGTGTCCAGGTGCGGGAAACCGTGCAGGATCTCGACGTCCGTGCCCACCCCGTCACCACCCCCGTGGCCGCGCCGGCCC
>NZ_JBPQTX010000169.1:0-15283 GCF_051386555.1 Streptomyces sp. URMC 126 | reverse complement strand
GGGGCGGGGGCCCCGGCCCCCGCCTCCGGGCCGCGGGGCGGCGGGCGGCGGGCTCGTCGGCCGGACGGGTGTGGGCCGCGACGTCGAGCGGGACCCGGGGGCTCCAGGGCTGCCGTGGACCACGCGCGTCGGCGGGCCGCCGGGGCTCGCGCGGGCCGCTCGGGGCCTGCGGGTCGTCCGCGCGCAGCGGGGCCCGCGCGTCGGGCTTGTCGAGGAGGGAGAGCGGCGGTTCGAGCTCGACCGGCCCGTACGGGCGGGCCTGCCGGGCCGGCGTGCCGGGAGCGGCGCCCTTCGGCGGCGTCTCGTCGATGAGCGCGGCGGGGATCAGGACGACGGCGGTGGTGCCGCCGTAGGGCGAGGGCTGGAGCGCGACCCGGACGCCTTGGCGGCGGGCGAGCCGGCTGACGACGAACAGGCCGAGCCGGTCGGTGTCGGAGAGGTCGAACTCGGGTGCCTCCGCGAGGCCGAGGTTGGCCTCCAGGAGGGCGTCGGCGCTCATGCCCAGTCCGCGGTCGTGGATTTCGAGGGTGAAGCCGTTGGGCACCCGCTCGCCGACGACCTGGACGGCGGTGTGCGGCGGGGAGAAGACGGTGGCGTTCTCCAGGAGTTCGGCCAGCAGGTGGGTCAGGTCGCCGACGGCGGGGCCCTGGACGGCCAGCGGCGGCAGCCGGCGGAGTTCGATGCGCTCGTACGCCTCGACCTCGGAGACCGCGGCGCGGACGACGTCCATCAGCTGGACGGGCTTGCGCCACTGGCGGGAGGGGGTGGCGCCGGAGAGGATCACCAGGCCCTCGGCGTGCCGGCGCATACGGGTGGTGAGGTGGTCGAGGCGGAAGAGGTCGGCGAGTTCGTCGGCGTCCTCGGTGCGGCGCTCCATGGTGTCGAGCAGCGCGAGCTGGCGGTGCAACAGGACCTGGCTGCGGCGGGCGATGTTGACGAAGACGGCGGACACGCCCCGGCGCATTTCGGCCTGTTTCACGGCGGCCTCGACGGCGGCCCGCTGGAGGGAGTTGAGGGCCCGTCCGACCTGGCCGAGTTCGTCGGTCGGGTACTCCAGGCGGGGCGCCTCGGTCTCGACGTCGATCTGTTCGCCGGCGGCGAGGCGGCGCAGGACGGCCGGGAGGCGGACGCCGGAGACCTCGTGCGCCTCGCGGCGCAGTTGCCGCAGGTCCTTGACGAGTCCGCGGCCGACGCGCCAGGAGACGACGACCGAGCAGACCAGGGCGGCGAGGCCGAGCACGCCGGCGACGGCGGCCTTGGTGAGGACCCAGGTGGCGACGGGTTCGAGCCGGTCCTCGTGGCGTTCCTGCGCGTCGCGGTCGAGGCGGGCGAGGTCGTCGAGGACGGTGCCCGCGGCGGCCTCCCAGCGCCTGCCGTCGACGATGCGGAGGGCCTTGGCGGGTCCGGCGGAGACGACCGCCTCCTCGGTGCTCTTCAGGGTCCTGGCGCCGGCGCCCCGCCAGTAGTCGTCGAAGGTCTTCTGGTCCCGGGCGGGCAGGACGGGGAGGTTGGTCGCGTAGAGGATCCTGCGTTCGGCCATGTGGTCGGCGAGCAGGCGCAGTTCGCGGGCGGAGACGGTGCGGGCGGTGAGCGCCGCGGCGAGGAGGGCGTCCTCGCGGGAGAGGGACTCGCGGGCGAAGGTGAGGCCCACCAGGGCGCGGCGCTGCTGTTCGAGGCCGGCGTCCTGGACGGAGCCGAGGAGGCTGAGGAAGTCCAGGTGGGGGGCGATGATCTCGTTGTAGGCGTGGAAGGCGCCGTCGCGGGTGACGGTGCCGCCGGCGACTTTGGCCCGCAGGGCGCCGAGGCCGGCGAGGCGGCGTTCCATGGTGTGGAACCAGTCGGCGGCGGTGGGGCTCATGTCCTCGCGTACGTCGCCGGAGGCGCCGGAGCGGAGGGCGGCGGCGGCCTTGTCGGTGGCGCGCTGGCGGGCGCGGAGGCCGGTGAGGGCGGCGGTACGGGCGCGGGCGGCGCCGGTGTCGTGGGAGCGGGGGGTGGCGAGGAGGACGAGCGTCTGGCGGCGTTCCTTCTGGAGGGCGTCGACCACGTCCTCGGCGGGGTGGCCGATTCCGCGGGTGACCTCGGCGGCGGAGAGCAGGCGGTCGGCCTCCATCCCCGTGATGACCGTGGCGAACACCCATAGGACGGTCAGGGACACCAGCGGCACCAGCAACAGTGCCACGATCTTCCGGCGGATCGATTTACCGCGAAAGCGCATGGCCTCCCCCACTGCACCCCGCGGCGCGACGGGGGTGGTGCTCCGACAGTGATGCGGCGTGAGCCTACTACTGCGGGGATTACCCCTCGAAGGGCTGTACGACCGTGCGGGCGTGGGGGGTTGGCCGTGTCGTCCCGAGTTCTCCCGTGATCAGGGGACTTCTTCCGGGACCGAACGGGACGGAACGCGGCCGGGGGCGCGGCGGGACCGGCTGTGTGATCAAGCCGAAGTGGCCGGAAGTCGCCCCCGCCCGGGGCGATCTCCGGCCATGGCTCCCGGCGTGCGCGGGCAGGCGGTACCGCGCTGAGGAGGACGTTCGCGCGCCCCGGCGCCGGCGCCCCGGCACGCGTCCTCCGGTCCGGGTTATTTTTGGCATTCCTACGGGAAAGGCCCCGAGCGGGGGCAGCCACTGGGGGAGGTGAGCCGCCAATGGACAGGGTTCGCGACGGAGGGCCGGGCAGACGGCCGGACGGACGCTCACGGGCGCGCGCGCCGCTGTGGACCGAGGAACCGGTCCACCGGCCGCGGATGCCCGATCCGGTACGCGCCGCGGCGGTGCGCGCCGTCCTCCTCGTCGCGCTGACGGCGACGTTCGCCATGGCGGCGGTGCTGCTGACCCTCGCCGGGTCGTGGCTGGCCTTTCCGGTGCTGGTCGGCACGGTGATCGGGACGGTGGCGACGACGTGGGGCGTCCTCGACGTGTGGGTGACGCGTCAGGTGTGGCGTCAGCGGCACGGGGTGGTGTCGGTGCCGAGCAGTACGGCGCGGGAGATCCGGCGGGTGCGGCGGCCTCGGTATCCCTGACGGGCGGCGCCCGGTCGCGGCCCGAACGGCACGCCGACCACGCCCGTCCGGCCCGGCCCGGTCGCGATGTCGGGCGTCGCCCACGTTGACGCCCTCGGGATCACCCGGCACCCACTGCCCGACCGCGGCCGGTCGCCCCGGCCGGGCCTCGCGCCCCTGACGCCGGCCGGCCGTACGCGACCATGGAACCCATGACTCCTTCCCAGGTCCCCTGGCTCTTCGCGGCGCTCTTCACGCCCATAGGGGCCGCCGTCGGATGCGTCGCGTTCCTCAAGGTTCGACGGACCCGGCGCCTGCTCCGGGACGGCGCGAGGGCGTCAGGCGTGGTGATGCGCCTCGAACGGACCCGTATCGCGCCGGGTTCGGACACCACGGGCCCCGACCGGGGCGTCGGAACCGCCGTGTACTACCCGGTCATCGCCTGGAGCACGAGCGACGGCCGGGCCATGGAAACCGGAACGGACATCGCCCGGCCCGGGAACAGGACTCTCCCCGTCGGCACCCGTGTCGAGGTCCGCTACGACCCGGCGGATCCGACGCGCTGGACGCTGCCGGCCGAGGGCAGCGGCTTCTGGTGGCTGTTCGTCGCGATGGGCGCGCTGTTCGTCGTGATCGGGCTGGGGTTCCTCATCGGAGCCCCGGCGAACGGACTCTGAGCGGACTCCGGACCGCCTGAGGCCGGGGGCGCCGGCCGGGGCGGGGTCCGTGACGTCGTCGAGTACGTCCTCCAGGACGCGGTGCAGCCGGGCGGCCTCCACCCGCCACTTGCGGTCCACGACCTCCTCCGGGTACTGGCTCCAGCTGACCGGCGACCAGTCGGGGCCGGGCTCCGGCGGCCCGCCGTGGAACAGCCGGGCGGCCAGCAGGGACGCGGCCTCGTCGATGACGCCCGGTTCTTCCAGCAGATCGCAGGCGGGCCGCTCGCCGAGGCGGGAGGCGAAGCCCTCCGCGAGCCGGTCCCGGCGGGACAGCTCGGTGAGCGCCGAGACGACGCCCGCGTCCAGCCGGGACGGCCAGCGGCCCATCCGCCAGGCGGGCAGGGCCACCCGGTTGAGCAGGCGGTCCCAGCCCGCGTAGGCGAGGCCGACCTGCTCCTGGGCGACGACGCGCAGCCCGTAGTCGACGGTCTGGGCGCGCTCGGAGGCCGCCGCGGCGACGCCGCGTTCCATCTCGGCGGCGTGCTCGCGGCAGGAGCGCAGCAGGAGGCGGGCCGTCCAGCCGACGAAGCCCAGCAGCGGGCGGCCGGCGGCGACCGCGACGGCCGCGTCGAGGCCGCGGACGAAGCGGCGGGCCGCCGCTATGTCCGGCTGGGCGGCCGGGCCGGTGCCCGCGACCACCGGGGCCAGCAGGGCGCGCAGCTCGGCGACGCGCATCCACCACAGGAACGGCGAGCCGATCACCAGCACGGGCGCGGCGGCCGTCCTGCGGCGCGGCAGTGGGCCGGACCGGCCGGTGCTCTCGGGGGCGGTGCGGTGCGCCGGGTGGGTGCGGTCCTCCAGCCAGCTGTCACAGTCCGGGGTGAGCGCTATGGCCGACGGGGCCGGGACGTCCATCCGGTCCGCCAGGTCACGCACCAGGCGGTAGAGGTCCGGGGCGGTCTCCTCGGGGATCGGCACGGTGGGGCTGAGCGCGGGCCGGGCCCGGGCCACCACGGCGGCCACGACACCGGCGACGGCCAGCACGGCGAGGGCCGCGGCGACGACGGCCGAACGGATCGCGCCCCCGGCGCCGCCGTCCGGGATCCGGCCCATGAGCGTGCCGGCCAGCAGCACCACGGCCGCCGCCGCGGGCAGCAGGGCGACGGCCAGCGCGGTGCTGCGGACGCGCAGGACCGCCAGGGCCCGCAGGCGCGCGGCGTGCGCGCCGGCTTCCGTACCTGCCACGAGACCGATCACCCCCAGTCGCCTGTAGTGCTCCGGCCGCCAGTTACCACCCCCCACTGTGGCACCGGCCTCTGACATCGCAATGCCGGTGGGCCAGTTGCCGGACGTCCGGCGATCGGCCTGCGCGGCACCCTAGTGGGGCGTGGGGCGTTCGTCAGCCGGTTGGCGGATCGGTCACTCGATGGAATGGCTCTGCCCAAGGGTTGGGGCGAGCGGGGTGGCGCCTGCGGCGGGCCGTGCCCCGGACCCGCCCCTTCTCCGTTTCCCGGGGGCAAGCCCCCAGGCCCCCCTTTCGCGGCTCCGCCGCTCGTCCTCAAGCGCCGGACGGGCTCAAACGGCGCGCCCGCTCCAGCCCGTCCGGCGGTTGAGAAACGGTGAAAGGGAGGGACCGGGGCACCAGCCCGCCGCAGGCGCCCCCAACCGCTACTTGCCCGCCGCGATATCCGTCCGATACTGCGCCCCGCGCATCCGCACCCGGGCCACCGCCTCGTACGCCCGCTCCCGCGCCGCGACGATGTCCGCCCCCGTCGCCGTCACGGACAGCACCCGCCCCCCGGCGCTGACGACAGCGCCCGAAGCATCACGGGCCGTCCCCGCGTGCAGCACATACGCGTCGGAGACGGCGTCCGCCTCCTCCAGGCCCTCGATGACGTCACCGGTACGCGGCGTCCCGGGGTAGTTGTGCGACGCGACGACGACGGTGACGGCCGCGTCCTCGCTCCAGCGCAGGGCCGGGAACGAGGCGAGCGAGCCCGTGGCCGCCGCGTGCAGCAGCCCGGACAGCGGCGTCTTCAGGCGCGCGAGGACGACCTGCGTCTCCGGGTCGCCGAAGCGCGCGTTGAACTCGATCACGCGGACGCCGCGCGAGGTGATCGCCAGCCCGGCGTAGAGCAGGCCGGAGAACGGCGTGCCGCGCCGCCGCAGCTCGTCGACGGTGGGCTGGAGCACGGTCCGCAGGACCTCGTCCACCAGGCCGGGCTCGGCCCAGGGCAGCGGGGAGTAGGCGCCCATGCCGCCGGTGTTCGGGCCCTGGTCGCCGTCGAGGGCGCGCTTGAAGTCCTGCGCGGGCTGAAGCGGGACGACCGTCTCGCCGTCCGTGACGGCGAACAGCGACACCTCCGGCCCGTCCAGGAACTCCTCGATCACCACCTGGTCGCAGGCGAGCGCGTGGGCGCGGGCCACGTCGACGTCGGGGGTGACGACGACGCCCTTGCCGGCCGCGAGGCCGTCGTCCTTGACGACGTAGGGCGCGCCGAAGGCGTCGAGCGCGGCGTCGATCTCGGCGGGGGTGGTGCAGACGTAGCTGCGGGCGGTGGGCACGTTCGCCGAGGCCATCACGGACTTGGCGAACGCCTTGGAGCCCTCCAGCCGCGCCGCCTCGGCGGACGGCCCGAAGGCGGGGATGCCGCGTTCGCGGACGGCGTCGGCGACGCCGGCGACCAGCGGGGCCTCCGGGCCGACGACGACGAGGTCGGCGCCGAGGGAGGCGGCCAGTTCCGCCACCGCCGAGCCGTCGAGGGCGTCGACCGGGTGCACCTGGGCGAGCTCGGCGATGCCGGCGTTGCCGGGAGCGCAGTGCAGGGCGGTGACGTCGGGGTCGAGGGACAGGGAGCGGCACAGGGCGTGTTCGCGGGCGCCGCCGCCGATGACGAGGACCTTCACGGGTGTCACCCTATTGCCTTTCGGAACGATCAACGCCGTGCGTCCCGGCTCCCCCATGTCTCACGTCAGGCCTCGTCAGAACGTTTCGCCGCTCCCGCCCCGTCACGTCCACACAGGCCACCCACTCTTTCGGGTGAGGGGGATATCGCCCCCTATACCCGATTCCCTGGCACTTACGGGCGGCAAAGGAGCGATCCGGCACACAAGGCCAACCGTTCGGCGGTAGGAAAGAGGCGGTGACAGGGGTACGGAGCAGCAGCGGTGAAGAGGGAGTGCAGGGGTGAGCCAGCCTGAGATGCAGCCCGAGGGGCTCCCCAAGGAGCAGGACGGGAGGCACCGGGGAGACCTGCGCGGCCGGACCTTCCCGCTCGGCGACTGGGGGGAGCCCGCTCAGCGGCTCGACGAGCTGTACCGGTGGGTGGAGAGCGGCGCGCTCCTCCTCGCCGACTGGTATCTCGCCGACCGCGCCTGGAAACGCCGTTGGGCCCGCGCCCTGCGGGTGGCCGCCGCGGTCTTCGCGGTGATCGGCGCGGCGCTGCCGCTGCTGGAGCTGACGAAGGTGATGCGCTCCGGCTCGACTTGGGCGTTCCTCGCCCTGCTCGGTGCCGTCGCGTGCGTCGCCTGCGACCGCTACTTCGGTCTGACGACGGGGTGGATGCGGGCGGTGTCGACGGCCCAGGCCGTGCAACGGCGGTTGGAGGCGCTGCAGTTCGACTGGGCGTCGGAGTGCGTGCGCGAGGTGCTGGGTCCGACCGAGGGGACGGCGAGCGAGGCGGCCGAGCGCTGTCTGACGGTGCTGCGCCGCTTCTCCGAGGACGTCTCGGAGCTGGTCCGTGCCGAAACGGCCGACTGGATGGTCGAGTTCCGGGCCGGTCCGGCTCCGCTGCTCACCCAGTCGCTGGTGGCCTGGGGGCCGCGGGGGGAGAACGGCGGGCCCGTCGGCCGCTTCCCGCTGCCGCCCGGCTCGCGGCCGAACATGCCGCGCCAGCGTCCGCCGGAGTCCCCCCGCTGACGGCGGACGGCGGGGGTCGGCCCGGTACGGCGCAGCCGCCCGTACCGGGCCGACCCGTTTCCGAAAGCTTTCCGCACCCGGCCCGGCGGGACCGGCCGCACACGCTCCCGGTCAGCTGAAGACGATCATCGAGCCCTGCCCCAGGCTGCGTGTGACCGCCGCGTGCAGCCCCAGCCAGACATGCCGCTCGCGCGCGAACGGACTGTCGTCCGCCGGCCCCGGCGCGGCCCGTTCGTCCAGGGCCGTGGGCTGCCGCGGCGCGGCGGGCGGCGCGGGCGGATTGGCCGGATCGATGCCCAGCACCGGCGCGACGGCGAGGAGCTCGCGCAGCAGGCCGTGGCTCGACCCCAACGGCCCGCCGCCTTCCAGGAGTTCGTCGCTCGTCAGCGGATGCGCGAAGTCCACGGGCACATAGGCACCCGCGTGGTCGTAGTGCCACACCAGGTGCGACCGCTGGGCCGTGGGTTCGAACATCTCCAGCAACTGCTCGTAGTCCCCGCCCAGTTCGTCGACGGGGGTGACCGTCAGCCCGCACAGGTTCAGCAGGTGAGCGCGGCGGAGGAAGTGGAGCGCGTCGTAGTCGAAGCCCGCGACCGGGGCCACGTCCCCGGAGAGGCCCGGCATATAGCCGAAGACGGGGACGGGGGGCAGTCCGGCCGCGCCGAGGGCCCGGTCGTAGACGGCGATCTCTTCGGCGAAGGGGTTGTCGGGGCTGTGGCACAGCACGTCGACGAGGGGGACAAGCCAGAGGTCACATGCCACGTGAGCTCACTCTCTGTTCGCCTTCGGTGCGATGGTCGGGCCAGGGTAGTGCCGCTCAGCTGGTTGTCACACAGGGCCGACGGACATGGACGCATGGGTTCCGTCCGGTTTCGGGCACGCCCGGGTTCACCTCCCCCGGCGCACGTCCCACACCCAGACGCCCCCGACCCACCGCGGTCGCGTCCCGGTCAGCCGCTCGACGGTCTCCCGCAGCGGGTCCGCCCGGTCCTGCGGCGGCAGGACGATCGCGTCGGCCCGCCACGTGGCCAGGTCCCGGCCGAACGCGTGGCGCGTCCGGTCGTCGACGTCCGCCGCCCGGCCGGTCTCACGGACCTTCTTCAGGAGTTCGGCGGTGACGGTGGGGACGGGACCGTAGATGCCCCGCCGGTCCGGCCCGTCGGGCCCGTTGAAGTAGCCGCCGGGCAGGGTGAAGCCGAAGTCCGCCCGCACCTGCCAGCCCAGCGCCGTGGCCTGCCCCGGGTCCGGCACGGGCACCGGCACCAGCGAGCGGCCCGGCCGTACGTAGTCCCGCCAGTGGCCGTCCGCGACGAACGCCGGGACCGGCGCGCGCTCGACGGTCCGGTACGGCGTGGGCAGCAGCGGCACCAGCGCGACGGCCAGCGCCGCCCCGGCCGCCAGCCGCCGCCCCTCCGCCCGCTCGCCGCGCGCACGGCGGGCCGCCAACCGGTCGCAGGCGAGGGCGAGCAGGATGCCGAGGGCCGGGACGCAGACCATGGCCGTACGGGACTCGATGACGGACTCGAACAGCGGCAGCCGGCCCACGACCCGCCACGGGCCGGGCAGCGTGTGGTCCGTACCCGGCAGCGGGATGTCCCGCCCGAGCGAGAGCACAGCGGCGGCCAGGGCGGTGAACCCCAGGGCACGGACCAGGGGCCGCCGCCGCATCCGTATGACGAGGACGGTCGCCAGCAGGATCAGGGGCCAGCCGAAGAACGCGTTCTCCTCGGTCCGGTTCATGGACAGCGAGGCCGCGACGCGCTCGTCCCCGGCCAGCGACCGGGTCGCGAACTCCAGCAGCGCGAACGGGTGGTTGCCGGCCGACCCGTGCAGCACGCTGTGGTAGCTCTGCGCCCCGAAGAACTGCCGGTACAGCGGCACGGCCAGCAGCACCACCGCCACGAGCGCCGCCACGCCCAGCCCGCGCAGCAGCGGCCCGGCGGCCCGCCGCGCCGTGCCGGGCGCGGCGACGGCGTACGCGAAGGCGAAGAGGAGCAGCCCGGTCACGGCCAGCAGCAGCACCTCCTCGCCGAGGAAGACCTGGTAGACGAGGAGCAGGCCGAGGATCACGCCGTCCCGGCGGGTCCGTCCGCCGTCGCACAGCCGCAGCGCCCGTTCGATGATCAGCGGGATGGCGAACAGGACGGCGAAGTTGGGGTGCGCGGTGCCGTGCGAGACCATCGGCGGCGCGAAGGCACAGAATCCGCCGCCCAGCGCCGCCGCCCACCGCGCGCGGACGAAGCGTTTCGCCAGCAGCCGGTACCAGGCCCAGGCGGTCGCGGCCACCCCGCCGGTGAGCACCACCGCCCAGGTGACGTGCGGGCCCAAGGCGATCGTCAGGGGCGCGAGGGGGACGGAGACGCCCATCATGGTCGTGTTCGCCATGAGGTTGACGCCGTAGGGGTGGTTCTGGAGGTCGGTGAAGAACGGGTCGCGCAGGTGGGCGATATTGTCCGCGGTGACCGCGAAGAACCACTCCCACTGCTGCTGGTCCGAGGCCGAGTCCACCAGGTACGCGGTCCCGGGCGCCGCCCACAGCCCGCCGTACAGGAAGAAGGCGAGCAGCAGGTAGAGGGCGGCGGCGGTCGGTCCGACCGGCCCCGCCGCCCGCATCCGCAGCCGGACCAGGTCGCCGAGGACGGCGGCGTAGGCCGGCGGGCGGAGCTTCGAGCCGGGGCGGTGGTCCCAGCGGACGGGCACTTCCGCGACCGTCCAGCCGTGGCGGCGGAAGAGGCTGAGGATCTCGACGTCGAAGGCCCAGCCGTTCAGCCGGGACGCGGCGAACGCCGTCCGCGCCCGCTCGCCCTCGAAGAGCTTGAAGCCGCACTGGGTGTCCCGCACCCCGGGTGCGGCCAGCGCCCGGATCACCCCGGCGCCCGCCCGGCCCAGGGCCTCGCGCAGGGCGTGCTGGCGAATGCCTATGCGCGAGCCGGGCAGCGCCCGCGAGCCGACGGCCGCGGCGGCGCCCTCGTCCAACCGGGCGGCGAGGAGCGGGAGTTCCTCCATGGGGGTGGCCAGGTCGGCGTCGGTGACCAGGACGCGCCGGCCGCGCGAGGCCAGGACGCCGGTGCGGACGGCGTGGCCCTTGCCGCGGTTGGCGGGCGAGCCGAGCAGCCGGACGCGGGGGTCCTCCGCGGCGGCGGCCCGGACCACGTCGGCCGTGCCGTCCGTCGACCCGTCGTCGACGACGATCAGCTCCCAGTCGTCCGTCCCCTCCCCGTCGAGGTGGTCCCGGATCGCCTTGAGGCTCGGGGCGAGGCGGTCCTCCTCGTTGTAGGCCGGAACGACCACGGACAGGCCTACGGTGCCGGTGGGCGGCCCGTCGGCGGGCGGCCACGGCGGTTTCTCGGACGTCATGTCCTCAAGACGGTCCGGCAGATCGTTGGGTTGCACATCCACTCTCCGATTCCCCGGCGGAGTGACCGGGATTACCCGCGGCGGCCCGGTCGTCAGGACGCCCTCCAAGGTGCCGTGGAAACGGGACCCGGCAGCCGGTCAGCCCGTCAGCGACCTGATCAGCGTCAGGGCGTGCGTGTTGTACCCGGTGATGATCCGCTGCACCGCCCCGCCCTCCCGGCGGGCCAGCGCCTCCACCATCTCCACGTGGCCGCACCACAGCCGGCCGCGCAGGTCGCCGACCCGGCGCAGCAGCGGGACCATGAACACCCAGCACTGCACCCGGACCCGGTCCAGGAAGTCGGAGATGTACGGATTCCCGACGAGGCTCGCGAACTCGCGCCAGAAGCGCAGGTCGTAGCCGATGAGGATGTCCAGGTCACCGGCGTTCGCGGCCCGGGCGGCCTCCTCGGCGCGGCGCCGGACGGACGCCAGGACGGACGGGGTGGCGGCACCCAGCGCCTGTTCGGTGGCGTGCCGGTACATCCCCTCCAGCATCATCGTGCGCGCCTCGACCATGGCCAGGAAGTCCGCGTACGAGAACTCCCGCACCCGGTAGCCCTTGTGCAGCTCGACGTGGAGCAGCCCCTGGGAGCACAGGTCGAGCAGCGCCTCGCGGACGGGGGTGGCCGAGACGCCGTAGCTCTCGGCTATCTCCTTGACGGTGAACTGGCGTCCCGCCGGGAGCCGGCCCGCGATGACCTCCTCGCGCAGGGCGTCGGCGATCTGTGAGCGCAGCGTCGTGCGCTTGACAGCGTCGCTGCCGGGCATGGTGTCCGTCTCCCCTTCCGTGACCGCGCGCCGGCGCGCGAACGGCCCTCGCAACAAGATAGGCGAGGGCCGTCGGGGAGCGTACCGGCCCGTCCCGGCGGGACGGGGCCGCGGGGCGGGTCAGGCGGTGTGCGCGTCCGCCGCGGTGAGCGCCTCGTCCAGCAGGGCGAGGCCGTCCTTGGCCTCGGCCTCGGTGATCGTGCAGGGCGGGACGGCGTGCGTCCGGTTCATGTTGACGAAGGGCCACAGGCCCGCGGCGCGGCAGGCTGCGGTGAAGGCGGCCATCGGGGCGTTGTCCTCCCCCGAGGCGTTGTACGGCACCAGGGGCTCCCGGGTGGCGCGGTCGCGGACCAGCTCCAGCGCCCAGAAGACGCCGGTGCCGCGCACCTCGCCCACCGACGGGTGGCGCTCGGCGAGCTCCCGCAGTCCGGGGCCGAGGACCTCGTCGCCGATGCGGGCGGCGTTCTCGACGATGCCCTCCTCGGCCATCGTCTCGATCGTCGCCACGGCGGCGGCGCAGGCCAGCGGGTGCCCGGAGTAGGTGAGGCCGCCCGGGTAGGGGCGCCGGTCGAAGGTCGCGGCGATCTCCGCCGAGATGGCGACGCCGCCGAGCGGAACGTAGCCGGAGTTGACGCCCTTGGCGAAGGTGAGCAGGTCGGGGACGACGTCCCAGTGGTCGGCGGCGAACCAGCGGCCGGTGCGGCCGAAGCCCGCCATCACCTCGTCCAGGACGAGCACGACGCCGTACTTGTCGCACAGCTTCCGCACCCCGGGCAGGTAGCCGGGCGGCGGCGGCATGATGCCCGCCGTGCCGGGGACGGTCTCCAGGACGATCGCCGCGACGGTCTGCGGCCCCTCGAAGACGAGCACGTCCTCCAGGTGCCGCAGGGCCCGCTCGCACTCCTGCTCCTCGGTCTCCGCGTGGAACGGGGAGCGGTAGAGGAAGGGCGTCCAGAAGTGCACCACGCCGGCGGAGCCGGTATCGGACGCCCAGCGGCGCGGGTCGCCGGTGAGGTTGATCGCGGCGGCGGTCGCGCCGTGGTACGAGCGGTAGGCGGCGAGCACCTTGGGCCGGCCGGTGTGCAGCCGGGCCATGCGGACGGCGTTCTCGACGGCCTCCGCGCCGCCGTTGGTGAAGAAGATCTTGTCGAGGTCGCCGGGCGTCCGCTCGGCGATCAGCCGGGCCGCCTCGGCGCGCACGTCGACGGCGAAGCCGGGCGCGATCGTGCAGAGCCGTCCGGCCTGTTCCCGGATCGCCGCGACGACCTTGGGGTGCTGGTGGCCGATGTTGGTGTTGACGAGCTGGGACGAGAAGTCGAGATAGCGGTTGCCGTCGTGGTCCCAGAAGTACGCGCCCTCGGCACCCGCGACGGCGAGCGGGTCGATGAGGGCCTGGGCGGACCAGGAGTGGAAGACGTGGGCGCGGTCGGTGGCCTTGACGGCGGCACCACGGGACGGATCGGGCTGCGTACTCACGGCGGCGACCTCGGCGGTTCGACGGTTCGGCGGGCCGTCGGCCGGCGGTGCCCCGGCCGTCGCGGCCACGGAACCGTCCTGCGCCGACGCGGCCCCAGCGTACGGCGGACACCCGGGCGCGAGGCACCGGCACACTGTCCGGAACCCGGCGCCCGCGGCGACACAGTGCCGGACCGGCGCACGCCCCGGCGTCCCGCGAATCACCGCGCCGGAAATCCCGATTCGCCTCGGTTTCGCATGCTACGTTCGTCGCCAGTTGCAGTGGTGGTACCCATATGACATGTGCGCCCGACGGTCTGTGACCTCGGGCGCACTTCTCTTTCCGGGCCTCCGGAACACCCTCCCGGCCCCCGTCCCCCCAAGAATTCCGCACCCCGTGCGGAAATTCCCGCGCACCGCCTATCGAGGAGTCACCTTGGCTACTGGCATCGTGAAATGGTTCAACTCGGAGAAGGGCTTCGGCTTCATCCAGCAGGACGGCGGCGGCGCCGACGTCTTCGCGCACTACTCCAACATCGCGACCACCGGCTTCCGGGAGCTGACGGAAGGCCAGAAGGTCACCTTCGACATCACCCAGGGCCACAAGGGCCCGCAGGCGGAGAACATCATCCCCGCCTGAACCGGGCGCACCGCGTCCGGAGGGCCGGAACCCCGCTCTTTCCCGCGCGGGGCTCCGGCCCTCTTGCCGTCCGGCTATCCTCCCGCTCTGGAACAACGGGGGAAATACGGGGGGAAGGAGTGCTGACGGCATGGATGCCCTGTCGCCCGAAGACCCACGCACACTCGGCGCCTACCGGCTGCTCGGCCGGCTCGGCGCGGGCGGCATGGGCCGGGTCTATCTGGCCCGCTCGGACCGCGGCCGGACGGTCGCGGTCAAACTCGTGCAGCCGGAGCTGGCCGGCCAGGAGGAGTTCCGCGGCCGCTTCCGCCGCGAGGTGCAGGCGGCCCGCCGGGTCGGCGGGGAGTGGACCGCCCCCGTACTCGACGCCGACACCGAGGCGGAGGTGCCCTGGGTCGCCACCGGCTACATCGCGGGCCCCTCGCTGCGCCAGGTCGTCGGCCGCGACTTCGGGCCGCTGCCCGAACGTTCCGTCCGCATCCTCGCGGCCGGACTGGCCCGCGCCCTCCAGGCCGTGCACGCCGCGGGCATCGTCCACCGCGACCTCAAGCCGTCCAACGTCCTGATCACACTGGACGGGCCGCGCGTCATCGACTTCGGCATCGCGCGCGCCCTGGAAGGGGTGACGGAAGGCGACCTCACCCGCACCGGGGCGGCCGTCGGCTCCCCCGGCTTCATGTCGCCCGAGCAGGTGCGCGGCCGGGAGGTCACGCCCGCGAGCGACGTGTTCTGCATGGGCTCGGTGCTCGCCTACGCCGCCACCGGGAGGATGCCCTTCGGGACGACCGACAGCGGCTTCCACGCGCTGATGTTCCGCGTGGCGGAGGAGGAGCCGGACCTCACCGGCGTCCCCGAGCCGCTGCTCCCGCTGATCACCGACTGCCTGGCCAAGGACCCCGCCGCCCGGCCCACCCCGGAGCAGGTGCTGGAGCGCACCGGCGCCCGCGAGGAGCTGACCGACCTGCGGTCCGCCGAGCCGTGGCTGCCGGCCGGGCTGATCGCCCAGCTGGGCCGGCACGCCGTGCGGCTGCTCGACGCCGAGGACCCGGCCGAGGCCGAACCGGCGCCGGGCTCCATATCCGCGTCCGAGCGGCCCACGGACGTCGTCCCCCGGCTCGACGGCGGCGGCACGCCGCCCCCGCCCGTACGGCCGCCGGCGGACCCGCCGACCATGACGGCGGTCACGACCTCCACCGGTTCCGGGTACGCCGGCCACACCGGCCAGCCGCCCCCGCCGCCGCCCGGCTACGGCTATCCGCAGCACCCCGGCGCGTACGGCCCGCCGCCCGTCGGCTATCCGCCGCGGCCGGCGTCCCGGTCCCGCAAGCCGCTGATCCTCGTCGCCATCGCGGCGGCGGGGCTGCTGGCGGGCGCCGGCACGGTGTACGTGGTGAAGCACCAGACGGGGAACCAGGCGTCCCCCACCCCCACGATGTCTCTTATAC
>NZ_JBPQTX010000168.1:0-15327 GCF_051386555.1 Streptomyces sp. URMC 126 | reverse complement strand
CCCCCCCCCCCCAAGAAACGGCGAAAGGGCGGGACCGGGGCACCCTCCGCCGGCTACGCCGGCAGCACGCGCCCAGCCCGCACCACCCCCCGGTACCACTCCCCACTCCCCTTCACCGTCCGCGACAACGTCGCGTAATCGACGTACACGATCCCGAACCGCTTCCCATACCCGTACGCCCACTCGAAGTTGTCGAGCAACGACCACACGAAGAACCCCCACACATCCGCCCCGTCCCCCAACGCCCGCAGCACCGCGCCGAGATGCCCGCGCAGATAGGCGATGCGGTCCGGATCGTGCACCGCCCCCCGGGCGTCCGGCTTGTCGTCGTAGGCGGCGCCGTTCTCGGAGACGGCGAGCGGCAGCCCGGGTGCCTCGCGGGTGAAGCGCATCAGGAGGTCGTACAGGCCGCTGGGGTCGACGGTCCAGTCCATGGCCGTCCGGGGGCCCGGCGGCTGGTGGAAGGCGACGCCCTGGGCCCCGGGATAGGGCGAAGGCGCAGGTGAGGGGCGGTTGTCAGTGGCGGCTGATACAACGGACGGCGTGTAGTAGTTGATGCCCAGCCAGTCGAGGGGGTGCTTGATGACGGAGGTGTCGCCGTCGCGGACGAACGACCAGTCCGTGATCCCGGCCGTGTCGTCGATCAGGTCGGCGGGGTACGCGCCGTGCAGCATGGGCCCGGTGAAGATACGGGTGGAGAGCGCGTCGATACGCCGCTGAGCGTCCAGGTCGGCGGGTGACGTGGTGCGGGCCCGGACGGCGTTCGGGTTGAGGACGACCGCGACGCGCGCCCGGCGCGGCAGGGTGGCGCGGAGCGCCTGGGCGCCGAGCCCGTGGGCGAGGTTGAGGTGGTGCGCGGCCCGCAGGGCCGCCGCGTCGTCGGTGCGGCCGGGGGCGTGCACCCCGGAGGCGTAGCCCAGGAAGGCGCTGCACCAGGGCTCGTTGAGCGTTGCCCAGGAGTCGACGCGGTCGCCCAGGGCCCGGGCGACGAGCTCGGCGTAGTCGGCGAAGCGGTAGGCGGTCTCGCGGGCCGGCCAGCCGCCCGCCGTCTCCAGTTCCTGCGGCAGGTCCCAGTGGTAGAGGGTGAGGACGGGCTTGATGCCGTGGGCGAGGAGCTCGTCGACGAGCCGGCGGTAGAAGTCGAGGCCCTTCGAGGAGGCGGGTCCGCTGCCGGTGGGCTGGACGCGGGGCCAGGAGACGGAGAAGCGGTAGGCGCCCAGGCCGAGGCCGGACATCAGACGGACGTCCTCGGCGTACCGGTGGTAGTGGTCGGTGGCCGTGTCGCCGGTGTCGCCGTTCAGCACCTTGCCGGGCGTGTGGCTGAAGGTGTCCCAGATGGAGGGGGTGCGGCCGTCCTCGTGGACCGCGCCCTCCACCTGGTACGCGGCGGTCGCGGCGCCCCAGACGAAACCGGGAGGGAAGGTCGTGGGCATGAGCACGCTCCGGAGGGGAGGGGATGGGGAGATGACGGAAGCGACGGAAGCGACGGATGCGGCACGGGCGTCAGCCCTTCACCGCGCCGCGCATGATGCCGCCGACGATGTGCCGCCCGAAGAGGGCGAGGACGAGCAGCAGCGGCAGTGTGCCGAGCAGCGCCCCGGCCATCACGACGGCCTGGTCGGGGACGTAGCCGCGGCCGAGGCCGGTGAGGGCCACCTGGACGGTCGGGTTGTCCTGGGTCAGCGCGATCACGGGCCAGAAGAAGTCGTTCCACGCCTGGACGAAGGAGAGCATGCCGAGCACCGCCATCGCCGGCCGCGCGACGGGCAGGACGACGTGCCGGACGACGCGCAGACTGCCGGCGCCGTCGACCCGGGCGGCCTCGATCAGCTCGGTGGGCAGCGCCTCCGCCAGGTACTGCCGCATGAAGAACACGCCGAAGGCGCTCACCAGGGTGGGCAGGACGACCGTCTGCAGCCGGTCGGTCCAGCCCAGTTCCGCGATGACGGCGAACAGCGGGACCACGGACAGCTGCGGGGGCACCATCATCGTGCCGACCACCACCGCCAGCAGGGCGTTCCGCCCCCGGAACCGCAGCTTGGCGAAGGCGAAGCCGGCGAGGGTGCAGAAGAGGACGGTGCCGAGGGCGACGCTGCCGGCGACCAGCGTCGTGTTCAGCAGGGCCAGGCCCAGGTTGGCGTCGCTCCACGCGATGCCCAGGTTGTGCGGCAGGTTGCCGCCGAACCAGAGGGGCGGCGGGGTGCGCGCCAGCCGGATGTTGTCGTGGGAGGCCGCGACGGCCGTCCACACCAGCGGCAGGACCGAGCCCGCGGTGAAGAGGACGAGCACGGCGTAGCCGAGCGGCCCGGCGTGCGGCCGGCCGCCGCCGGGTCGGCGCCGCCGGTGACGGTGATGACGGCCGGCCGGGGCCGGGGGGCCGCCGGCGGGTGTGACGGGGAGGGACACGGCGGCTCCTCACCGGTCCGCGCGCGGCCGGCGGGCGAGCAGCCCGCCCACGGCGGCGACCAGCAGCAGGATCAGGAACATGGCCCAGGCCACGGCGGAGGCCCGGCCGAGGTGGAAGCCGAACCACCCCTGTTCGTACAGATAGAGGCCCAGGGTCTGGAACTGGTGCGAGGCCCCGCCCTTCTGCCCGGCCGCCCCGCCGAACAGCAGGGGCTCGCCGAACAACTGCGTGGCCCCGATCGTCGAGACGACGACGGTGAACAGGATCGTCGGCCGCAGCGACGGCACGGTGACGTGCCGGAACTGCCGTGCTCGCGAGGCGCCGTCCAGCGCCGCCGACTCGTACAGCTCGTCGGGGATCGCCTGCATGGCGGCCAGGTAGATCAGCGCGTTGTAGCCCGTCCACCGCCAGACGACGATCGAGGAGACGGCGAGCCGGGACGCCCAGGTGCCGTTCTGCCAGTCCACCGGGTCCGCGCCGGCCAGCCCCAGCGCCCAGTTGACCAGCCCGTAGTCCCGTCCGTAGAGCAGGACGAAGACCAGGGTGGCCGCGGCGACCGAGGTGGCGTACGGGGTGAGCACGGCGACGCGCCAGAAGGTGGCCGCCCGAAGCCGCTGGTGCAGCAGGTGGGCGAGGCCGAGGGCCGTCAGCAGTTGGGGGACGGTCGAGAGCACTCCGATGGTGAAGGTGTTGGCCAGGGCGTTCCAGAAGAACTCGTCGTGCAGCAGCCGGAGGTAGTTGCGGGCCCCGACCCACTCCATCCGGCCCGCGTCGCCCAGTTCCGTGAGTTCGAGCCGGTGGAGTGAGACCCAGCCGGTCCACAGGAGGGGGAAGAGACCGAATGCGGAGAAGAACAGGAAGAACGGCGCCACGAAGGCGTACGGACTCCAGCGCACGTCCCACCGGTGGCGGCGGACGCGCCAGGCGGTACGACGGTCCGGGACCGGCGGGGTGCGGTCCGGATGGGGAGCCGGGCCCGGGAGCGGGCGCGCGCCGGGGTCCTCGGCGGTGGTGGGCGGTGCCGCGGTCATTCGTCCACCGCGTTGTGGATCTCCTTCTGGACCGCCGCCCAGGCCGCCCGCGGAGACCTGCCCTGCTGCTCGACCTGCGGGATGCCGACGTCGGTGAAGGCGGTGCCGATCTGCTGCTCGCGCGGCCCGGTCACCGGTGTGGGCGCGCCCCGGGCGGCCCGGGCGAAGATCCGCGCGACGGGCGCGTCGCCGAAGTAGGGGTTCCGGGCGTCCCGGAGCTCCGGCATGCCGTAGGAGGCCGGGGTGGAGGGGAAGCTCGACTGCCGGGCGAAGAGCCGGGCCTGCTGGGCGGGCGCGGTCAGCCAGACGGCGAGGGCCACGGCCTGCGCCCGGTGCGGGGCGGCTTTCGGCACGGTGAGGAAGGAGCCACCCCAGCTGGCCGGGCGGGGTGCCGCCGCCACGTCCCACAGGCCCCGGCCCGCGTCTCCCGACTTCTCCTTGATGTAGCCGAGCATCCACGGCGGACAGGCCACGGTGGCGAAGCGGCCGTTGGCGTACGCCTGGTCCCAGGGCTTCTCGAACTGGCGCAGGCGCGCGGTCAGCCCCTCGCGGGCCGCCCGCACCGCCAGGTCCCAGGCCGCCCGGACGGCCGGCCCGCCGGTGTACAGCGGTCGGCCGGACCGGTCGTAATAGCGCTCCGCGTAGCCCTGGACGGCGGCGTTGTAGACGCCGGCCGCCGAGTCGGTGAAGACCGTGCCCGCCGGGGCCCGCTTCCGGTAGGCGCGGCCGACGTCGAGGTACTTCCGCCAGTCGCCGGCCCACAGCCGGCCGACGGCCTCCCGGTCCGTGGGGAGTCCGGCGCGGCGGAAGAGATCCTTGCGGTAGCAGACGGCGATCGGCCCGATGTCCGTCCCGAGGCCGACCGTCCGGCCGTCCGGGGCGGTGGCCTGGGCCCACTTCCAGTCCAGCCAGTCCGCCCGGCGGACACTGGGGGCCCGGGAGAGGTCCTCAAGCCGCCGGCCCTGGCCCGCCGCCAGGTCGTACACGGTGCCGGCCTCGACCGCCTGGACGTCCGCCAGCCCGCTGCCGGTCACCAGATGCGTCAGGAACTGGGGGAAGTAGGTGTCGTTCCGCTCGATCACGTTCTCCTTGATCCGGATCTCCGGGTGCAGCCGCTCGTACTCGGCGTAGAGCCCGGCCTGCCGGTAGCCGAAGACCCCGAAGGTGCCGACGGAGAGCGTGGTCCGCCCGTCGTCGCCGGCCGTGCAGCCGATGAGCGTCGCGGCCAGGAGCGGTCCGGCCGCCAGCGCGGCCCGTACCCGGCGGGCCCGGGGCCGGGACCGGGGGCGCCGCCGTCCGTGGGTGCCGCCGCGCATGCTCCTCCTGATGCCGTGGCCGTGCCGTGCCCCGTGCCGCCGCCGACGGTGCGGCCGGTCCGCCAAAGGGCGTGCCGAGCCGGACCATTGGGGCCTTCGGGACCGCTCCGAGACTTGCCGCAACCTGGCGTAGTGTCAAGGACGCGCTGCGTGACGTGACGTGGGGGGTGAAAGGGAGGGGAGAGACGCCTTCGGCGTGTCGTGGCGGCGTGGCAGGCGTGGCGGGGGCGCCGAGGCTGACGGCCGTTCGGATGCGCGGGCGCGGAGATGCGGCCGGGAACGCCGAAGGCCCCGACCCGGTTTCCCGGATCAGGGCCTTCGGCTCTGAGGGTGAGTAACGGGACTCGAACCCGCGACATCCTGGACCACAACCAGGTGCTCTACCAGCTGAGCTATACCCACCATGACCGGCGTTCGTTTCCGTGTTTCCCACCGGCCGAGAAGAAGTCTACAGGGTCCGGAGGGGTGCTCGCTCCCGGCTTTCGCCGTGCCGGGAGCGAGCTGCGTCACTCCGCCGGAATCCCCGTGGGGACGACGGCCGGGCGACGGCTGACCTACGACTGAACAGGAAGGACGTGCTTGGCCGCGATCGCCTTCGCCGTGTCGGAGTCCGGACCGGGCTGCGGTACGAAGATCGCCTCGCGGTAGTAGCGGAGCTCGGCGATGGACTCGCGGATGTCGGCGAGGGCCCGGTGGTTGCCGGCCTTCTTCGGGCTGGCGAAGTAGGCCCGGGGGAACCAGCGCCGGGACAGCTCCTTCACCGACGAGACGTCGACGATGCGGTAGTGCAGGTGCTTCTCCAGCTCCGGCATGTCCCGCAGCAGGAAGCCGCGGTCGGTGCCGACCGAGTTTCCGCACAGCGGGGCCTTGCCCGGCTCCGGGACGTACTCGCGGATGTACGCCAGGACCTGCCGCTCCGCTTCCTGGAGCGTCGTCCCGCCGTCCAGCTCGTCGAGCAGCCCGGAGGCCGTGTGCATCTGGCGCACCACCTCGGGCATGGTGGTCAGGGCCTCGGCGGGCGGGCGGATGACGATGTCCACACCGTCGCCGAGGATGTTCAGCTCGGAGTCGGTGACCAGGGCGGCCACCTCGATGAGCGCGTCGGTCGACAGCGAGAGCCCGGTCATCTCGCAGTCGATCCACACCATGCGATCGTTCATGGAACTCACCCTACGGGGCGTTCCCGCTGGCCGGGCAGGTGCGGGCTGTACAGGTCGGACTCCGGCTTGCCCGGTTCCACGGCGCCCGGGCCGTGGCCGAACCCCGGGTTCCCCGGCCCGTGCCCCAGGGGCATCCCGTGTCCGGGATGCCCGTGCCCGCCGTGCCCACCGGAGTGCGGTGGGCCGCCGAGCGGACCGGCCGCGGCGTGCGCGGCGGCCAGGGCCGTCCGTCTCAGTCCGACCACCGACGGCTCCCCGGGCCGGGGCTCCATCGGCTCCGGCCCGCCGAAGCGGTCACCGCGCCCGTCCCGGTCCGGCCGCTCGGCGCGCTCCGGCCGGCCGTCGGGGCCGCCCTGGGGACGCCGCGCCCGGTAGGCCGCCCGGTAGGCGGCGGGGGAGGACCCCAGCTGCCGCCGGAAGTGGCCGCGCAGGGCGACGGGGGAACGGAAACCGCAGCGCCCGGCGACCTCGTCCACGGAGTAGTCGGACGTCTCCAGCAGCCGTTGTGCCTGGAGCACCCGCTGGGTGATCAGCCACTGGAGCGGCGCGCTGCCGGTGAGCGAACGGAACCGCCGGTCGAAGGTGCGGCGGCTCATATAGGCGCGGGCGGCCAGGGTCTCCACGTCGAACTGCTCGTGGAGGTGCTCCAGCGCCCAGGCGACGACCTCGGCGAGCGGGTCGGCGCCGATCTCCTCCGGTAAAGACCGGTCGAGGTAGCGCTCCTGGCCGCCGCTGCGGCGCGGCGGTACGACGAGGCGTCGGGCGAGCGCCCCGGCGGCGTCCGCGCCGTGGTCGGTGCGGACGATGTGCAGGCACAGGTCGATGCCGGCGGCGGTGCCCGCGGAGGTCAGGACGTCACCGTCGTCCACGAAGAGCTCCCGGGGGTCCACATGGACCGAGGGGTAGCGCTTGGCGAGCGTCGGCGCGTACATTCAGTGGGTGGTGGCGGGTCTGCCGTCGAGCAGTCCCGCGGCGGCCAGTACGAAGGCCCCGGTGCACAGCCCGACGATGCGGGCGCCTTCCTCGTGCGCGCGGCGCAGCGCGTCGAGGGCGGCGGGCGGCGGCGGCTGGGTGATGGACCGCCAGGCCGGGACGACGACGGTGCCGGCCCTGGAGAGCGCCTCCAGGCCGTACGGCGCGGTCAGTTCCAGACCGCCGGTCGTTCGCAATGGCACATCTTCGCCCGCGCAGACGAGCAGGCGATAACGGGGGACGCCGGCGTCCTGCCGGTCGATCCCGAATACGGAGAGCGGAATGGAGCTTTCGAAGATCGGGCCGCCGCTGAAAAGCAGTACGGCGACGATCTCCCGGCGGCGGCGTCCGGAGAGCTTGCGCACGGTCTCCGGTACGGTCGTGGAGTCCTGGCTCATGGCGCTAAGCCCCCCTCGGCGGTCGAGTCCTCTCGGTCCTGCACGTTTCCCCTCGGTCCTGAACGGTTCCCCCGCCGGTCATGGCCAAGATCGAATCTACTGCGTCGGATGTAGTCGCGGTGACCAGTTCACCATCCGGCTCTATGTCGACATGACAACTTGGCGCGAAGCGTTCGATCACGAAGCGTTGCACTTGCAGGGCCCGCTGAAAAGTACGCCTCTCGCCACTGCCCTCTCGGCGTAGGGATCAACCGCCCTCAGCGGTCCTTTCCTTGCTGGTCGCCCGGCTGTTGGGGGCTGGTCAGGCCAAGCGAGGGCCATCGGCCTGAAGTTGGCCGAAAACATACGGGTGTCGTCGTACGAAAAATCAGTCGACGTACGTACTGGTGCCCATGTGGCGTGCGCCGCGATGCGTACCGGTACCCGTGCGGCCGTGCCGGCCGCGGTGCGGGGAGACCGGTGTACCGGCCCGTCCGAGTGCCTCTTCGGCGAGGTCGCCGAGGGCCCCTTCGAGCGCTCCGGCGATCCGTTCGTCCCGGCTCGCCCGGCCGCCCCCGGCGGCGCGGCCGATGGCCCGCAGGCCGCGCCCGGCGGCCCGTTCCGAGCGGCGGAGCAGGGCGTGGCAGGCGCAGGTGACCGCCACGAGGCCGGCGGCGCTGCCGGCCGCCCCGCCGAAGGACCGCCCGCACATCAGGAGGACGACGGGGACCAGGGCGCAGCTGAACGCCGCCCAGCGCACCACGTCGCTCACCGGATCGGGCGATTCCCGGTCGGGTTCTGCGGCATGGGCGTCGTCGCGGGTTCCGGGCACGGAGCGGCTCCCTGGTGGCGGCTGCTGGCGGTAGTACAACGCCGGTCCGGCGTGTGGGTCACTCGGCGAGCGGGCAGGGGTAGGGACACACGGGGCATTGCGCTGGGGGCGGCCCTCGTGCATGCTCCGGGGAACGCTCACCCGTCAGCCGTCACACCCGTCGAGGGGACACCGCGTGTCGCACCCGTCGTCCGGACGTCCGCCCCCCGGGGACGGCCGTCGCGGGCGGGTGGTCGCCGGCGTCTTCCGGCCCCGTCCGGCGGGCCGGCCTCTGGGCACCCGGCGGGCGGGGCCGTACCCTGGGGAGTAAGTCCTTGAAAAGATGAATCCCGGACGGATTTTTGTCGCCGTATTGACATCCATGCGCCCGCTCGGTGTCCCGTACGGCGGGAAATGTCTCTTCAGTCCACAGCAGCCCACCGCCGACCCTCCGCAAGAGGACTTCCTTCGCCGAGACACCGATGGCCGGTCACGAATTCTCCGAACCCGCGGACCGCAAGCGGATCGCCGATCAGACGGCGCTTCCCGAAGCGGCGGAAGAAACACGTCATTCCTGCGATCCGGCGTTCCAGCACGGCGTCGTGGTGGGTTTCGACGGCTCCACGTCGAGCGAACGGGCGCTTGCTTATGCAATCGGCATGGCCCGGCGCTCCGGCTCGGGCCTGATCATCGTCCATGTGGCCAACCGGCTGCCGACGACCGTCTGGGCGGGCTGTGAACCCCCGGTCTTCGTGGACGTCCCCGACCACCGCACCGAGGTCCTGGGCCTGGAGCTGGCCTGCGCCGACCACCTCTCCGAGGTGCCCTGGATTCTCGTCGAGCGGGGCGGGGACATCTGCCACGAGCTGGAGGAGGTCGGGCGGGAGTACGCGGCCGACGCCATCGTGGTCGGGTCCACCCACGGGATCGTCGGCCGGATCTTCGGCTCGGTGGCCGGGCGGCTGGCGCGGCGGGCGCAGCGTCCCGTGGTGGTCATTCCCTGAGGCGTCGGTCGGAGAGACGCCGGATTCCCCGAGACGGCGAGGACGCCTGGGCGGGACGTCGGGGGTGCTTGGGAGGGGACGTCAGAGGCGCCTGGTGCTTCCGGTGCACGGGACGACGTCCGCCGCTTCGTGGGGCGTCACGACGTCCGCCGCTCCGTGGGGCGTCCGGGGCGCGGTGTGCGCGCCGGCGCCAACTTCCCGGCCCCGTACGCCCGGTGGCGGTTCCCCGCGCCCGTGAGAGGTGCGCGGGGCCCTTCCCGCGGGTACGACACCGGTGAGTGGACGTGCCGCTGGGCGGGAGATGACGGTTCCCGGGGCCGGTGGCATCACCGCCGGCGTGAGGGCGACGCCGGCATCGGGGAGGCGGCCCTCCCCGCGCGCCCGGTGGCACGCGCGGGGAGAGCCGTCGGTCTCGAAGGCCCCGGGCCTTCGGGGGTGACTACTCGACCGTGACGGACTTCGCCAGGTTGCGCGGCTTGTCGATGTCGCGGCCCATCGCCTTGGCCGTGTAGTACGCGAAGAGCTGGAGCGGGATGCCCATCAGGATCGGGTCCAGCTCGTCCTCGTTCTTCGGCACGACGATGGTGTGGTCGGCCTTCTCCTGCTCCTGGTGCGCGACGGCGAGGATACGGCCGCTGCGGGCCTTGATCTCCTCCAGGGCGGCGCGGTTCTTCTCCAGCAGCTCGTCGTCGGGGACGATCGCGACGGTCGGCATGGCGGGCTCGATCAGCGCCAGCGGCCCGTGCTTGAGCTCGGACGCCGGGTAGGCCTCGGCGTGGATGTACGAGACCTCCTTGAGCTTCAGCGACGCCTCGCGGGCCACCGGGTAGCCCCGGACGCGGCCGATGAACATCATCGACTTGGCGTCGGCGTACTCGGCCGCCAGCTTCTCGATCTCCGCCTCGTTGCCGAGGATCTCCTCGATCTGGCCGGGCAGCTTGCGCAGGCCCTCGATGATCCGCTTGCCGTCGGCGACGGACAGGTCGCGGGTGCGGCCCAGGTGCAGGGCGAGCAGGCCGAAGGAGACCACCATGTTGGTGAAGCACTTGGTGGAGACGACGCAGACCTCGGGGCCCGCGTGCACGTAGATGCCGCCGTCGGTCTCCCGGGCGATGGCCGAGCCGACCACGTTGACCAGGCCGAGGACGCGGGCGCCCTTGCGCTTGAGCTCCTGGACGGCGGCGAGCACGTCGTAGGTCTCACCGGACTGCGACACCGCGATGTAGAGGGTGTCGGGGTCCACGACCGGGTTGCGGTAGCGGAACTCGGACGCCGGCTCGGCGTCGGCGGGGATGCGGGCCAGCTCCTCGATCATCTGGGCGCCGATCTGGCCGGCGTGGTACGAGGTGCCGCAGCCGAGGATCTTCACCCGGCGCACCGCGCGGGCGTCGCGGGCGTCCAGGTTGAGGCCGCCGAGGTGCACGGTGGAGAAGCGGTCGTCGATGCGGCCGCGCAGAGCGCGGTCCACGGCGTCGGCCTGCTCGTGGATCTCCTTGTGCATGTACGTGTCGTGGCCGCCCATGTCGTACGACTCGGCCTCCCACTCCACGGTGGTCGGCTGCGACGAGGTGGTCGAGCCCTCGGTGGTGTAGGTGCGGTAGTCGTCGGCCTTCAGGGTGGCCATCTCGCCGTCGTCGAGGGTGACGACCTGGCGGGTGTGGCTGACCAGGGCGGCGACGTCGGAGGAGACGAACATCTCCTTCTCGCCTATGCCGAGGACGACCGGCGAGCCGTTGCGGGCGACGACGATGCGGTCCGGGAAGTCGGCGTGCAGCACGGCGATGCCGTAGGTGCCCTCGATGTGCCGGACGGCCTCGCGGACCTTCTCCTCCAGCGTGGCGGCCTGCGAGCGGCCGATCAGGTGGGCGAGGACCTCGGTGTCGGTGTCGGAGAGGAACGTCACGCCGTCGGCGGTCAGCTTGGCGCGCAGCTCGGAGGCGTTGTCGATGATGCCGTTGTGGACGACGGCGACCTTCTCGTCGGCGTCCACGTGCGGGTGGGCGTTGACGTCGTTGGGGGCGCCGTGGGTGGCCCAGCGGGTGTGCGCGATGCCGGTGGTGCCGTTGAAGCGCTTGGGGAGGCGGGCCTCCAGCTCACGCACGCGGCCCTTGGCCTTGGCGGTCTTCAGGCCGCCGGCCTTGCCGCTCGCGTGCAGGGCGATGCCCGCGGAGTCGTAGCCGCGGTACTCCAGGCGCTGGAGACCCTCCAGCAGGAGCGGGGCGACGTCGCGCTTCCCGATGTAACCGACGATTCCGCACATAAGTGATGACCCTCCCTGACAAACGATCGATGATGCCCGCGGGCGGCAGCAGCCGCCGTCCTGCCGGGGACGCTTCGTCCCGGACCCCGGTCCGCCTCAGCCGTAGACGATGCGCCTCAGCTGGCGCAGCGAGAGCGGGGGCGGGGCGACCGCGCGGTGCGGCAGTTCCGCCGCGATCCGCTCGAAGATCTCCGCGTTCGCCAGGCCACCGGACTGCAGTTCGCGGTGGCGGCGGCGGACGAACTCCTCGGCCGTCTCGTCGAAGTACGCCAGGACGTCCAGGACCACCCGGGCGGCCTCGCCGCGCTGGAGCGGCGTGCTGCGCACCAGGTGGTCCACCAGGTCGTCATGGGACATACGGCGTTCGAGCACCCGTTGATACTGAGGGGTGCCGGAGCGTTTCGCAAGAATCCTGCCCGATTTCGGGCAAGGATGGTGGCAAAGTGTTGATCATTTTGCCTAGAAACGCTGGAGAATCGCCTGTTTCGCGGCAGTGAACTCCTCGTCGGTGAGAATCCCGGACCGGTGCAGCTCGCCCAGCTCCCGCAGCCGGCGGAGCAGCGCGTCATGATCGTCGGCGGGCGGCGCGTCCGCCGGGGCTCGGTCGAGGGCGGCGGGCACCGGCACCTCGTGCACCGGCGCGGCGGGATGCGGCAGCCGGGCGGTGACGGCGGCGCCCAGCAGGGCCATCAGGCCGTCCTTCTTGAAGCCGTAGAGGTCGATGGCGTTCGGGTCGTGCTTGGCGGGGGCCTTGGTGGGCGCGCCCCGGACGGAGAAGCGGAGGAAGCCGTTCTCCAGCCCGGCGCTCGGCCGCCACTCCACGCCGGTGATGTCCGCCAGCGCCAGCTCCCGGGGGCCGCCGGCCGCCTTGCCCTCGTCGGTGACCCAGTTCCACTCCAGGCGGACGGTCTCGCCGTCGAAGGAGGCCGTGCCGTCACCGGCGCCGACCGTCAGCGGGACGGCGGGGCCGGGCAGCAGATAGCGGTCCGCCGGGCCGTCCGGCACCTGCTCCAGCAGCAGGGACGTACGGACCTCCTCCGCGAAGTACTCGGCGACGCCGGCCCGGTCCGGGTCCGTCCTCAGCTGGTACGGGTCGATGGCGTCGGCCATCCGGCCGCGGGTCACCTGGGTGAGCGGGTCGGCGCCCTCGCGCAGCCGCAGCCGCAGCCGGCCGGCCTTGCGGCCGGGCTCGAAGGAGATGCCCGCCAGGGCCTCCAGCGGCACGGTCAGCTCACCGAGCGTCTGCCGGACCAGGTGTACTCCGCGCTCCCGGCCCGGGACGATGCGTATCGCTTCCCCGTCGAACGTCCACGTGCCGTCCTTCTGGAAGATCTCTGCCATGGGCGAATTCTCGCAGGGAGCGGGCGGTACGGGCAGGCCGGAGGGGAGGGGCGCGCGGGGCCGTCGGGCGCTCGGGCCGGGCGGGCGCGCGGGGCCGGGGAGCGCGGCCGGGAAAGGCTCGCCCGCCCCGGCCGGGGATCAGCCCGCGAGCCCCAGTTCCCGGGCGATCAGCATCCGTTGCACCTCGCTGGTGCCCTCGCCGATCTCCAGGATCTTGGCGTCCCGCCACATACGGGCCACCGGGTACTCGTTCATGAAGCCGTAGCCGCCGTGGATCTGCGTCGCCTCGCGGGCGTTGTCGACCGCGATCTCCGAGGAGTAGAGCTTGGCCAGCGCCGCCTCCTTCTTGAACGGCTCGCCGTGCACCAGCCGGGAGGCCGCGTCACGCCAGGCGAGCCGCGCGGTGTGGGCGCGCATCTCCATGTCGGCGATCTTGAACTGGATGGCCTGGTTGTCGCCGATCGGCCGGCCGAACGCCCGCCGGGTACGGGCGTACGCCAGCGACTCGTCGACGCAGCCCTGGGCCAGCCCGGTGGCCAGCGCGGAGATGGCGATCCGGCCCTCGTCGAGGATGCGCAGGAACTGGGCGTACCCGCGCCCCTCCTCGCCCAGCAGGTTGGCGCGCGGCACCCGGACGTCGGAGAAGGACAGCTCGCGGGTGTCCGAGGCGTTCCAGCCGACCTTGGAGTAGGGGGCCGCGACGGTGAAGCCGGGGGTGCCCGACGGGACGATGATCGAGGAGATCAGCGGCTTGCCGTCCGGCGTGCGGCCGGTGACGGCGGTGACGGTGACGAGGGCGGTGATGTCGGTGCCCGAGTTGGTGATGAAGCACTTGGTGCCGTTGATGACCCACTCGTCGGTGGCCTCGTCCAGCCGGGCGGTGGTGCGGGTGCCGCCCGCGTCCGAACCGCACTCCGGCTCGGTCAGCCCGAAGCCGCCCAGGGCCTCGCCGGCGCACAGCCGGGGCAGCCACTCGCGCTTCTGCTCCTCCGTACCGAAACGGAAGATCGGCATCGCGCCGAGGGAGACGCCGGCCTCCAGGGTGATCGCCACGGACGAGTCGACGCGGGCCAGCTCCTCCAGGGCGATGCCGAGGGCGAGGTAGTCGCCGCCCATCCCGCCGTACTCCTCGGGGAAGGGCAGCCCGAAGAGGCCCATGCGGCCCATGTCGCGGACGATCTCGTAGGGGAATTCGTGGCGCTCGTAGAAGTCGCCGATCTTCGAGGCGATCACGTCGTGGGCGAACTCCTCGACGGTGCGCCGGAGTTCCTCGTGCTCGGGGGTGAGGCGGTGGTCCAGCATGGCTCAGGACTCCTGTTGGGAGATGGCGCGGACGGTGCGGGACGGGCTCGGCCGTCCCAGGTGGGCGGCCATCCACACGCTTGTGGCGGTGAGCCGGCCGAGGTCGACCCCGGTGTCGATGCCGAGGCCGTGGAGCATCCAGACGAGGTCTTCGGTGGCGAGGTTGCCGGTGGCGCTCTTCGCGTACGGGCAGCCGCCGAGGCCGCCCGCGGAGGCGTCGACCGTGGTCACGCCGTGCCGCAGGGCGGTGAGGGTGTTGGCCAGCGCCTGGCCGTAGGTGTCGTGGAAGTGCACGGCGAGGCGGTCCGTGGGGACGCCCGCCACGTTGAACGCGGTGAGGAGGGCCGTGACGTGGCCCGGGGTGGCGACGCCGATGGTGTCGCCGAGGCTCAGTTCGTCGCAGCCCAGTTCGTACAGGCGGCGGCCGACGTCCGCGACGCGTTCGATCGGGACGGGGCCCTCCCAGGGATCCCCGAAGCACATGGAGAGGTAGCCGCGGACCTTCGCGCCCTCGTCCTTCGCGCGGCGGACCACCGGCTCGAACATGGCGAGCGAGGCGTCGACCGTGCGGTTGAGGTTGGCCTTGGCGAACGACTCGGTGGCGCTGGCGAACACCGCGACCTCGCGGACGCCCAGGGCGAGGGCGCGGTCCAGGCCGCGCTCGTTGGGGACGAGGACGGGGAGCCGGACGCCGGTCTCCTGGACGAGCGGTAGGAGCTGCTCGGCGTCCGCGAGCTGCGGCACCCACTCCGGGCGGACGAAGCTCGTCGCCTCGATCGTGCCCAGGCCCGCGTCGGCGAGGCGGCGGATGAAGTCCGCCTTCACCTCGACCGGGACGATCGCCTTCTCGTTCTGCAGTCCGTCGCGGGGGCCGACCTCGTGGATCCGGACGCGGTCCGGGAGGGCGGGGTCCCGTACGGGCATGGGCAGGCCGTCGGCCGTCATGCTTCCTCCTCGGCGGGGCGGTCCGGGGCGACGACGGCCAGGACCTGGTCCATGGCGACCGTGCTGCCGGGGGTGACGTCCAGTTCCGTGACCGTGCCGTCGTGGGGGGCGGCGATGACGTGCTCCATCTTCATCGCCTCCACGACGAGCAGGCTCTGGCCGGCGGTGACGCTGT
This sequence comes from Streptomyces sp. URMC 126, assembly GCF_051386555.1. NCBI lineage: Bacteria > Bacillati > Actinomycetota > Actinomycetes > Kitasatosporales > Streptomycetaceae > Streptomyces > Streptomyces sp. URMC 126. Next base: position 226 of record NZ_JBPQTX010000168.1, on the reverse strand, counting down.
CCCCGACGGCCGCTTTGACGACGGTGACCGTGCCGGGCATGGGCGCCGTGAGCGCCCCGGCGTGCGCGGCGGCTCCCGCGCCTCCGGCGCCGACCGGGTCGTGGTCGAGGACGTGCCAGGTGTCGCCCTGGTGCGCGAGCCACGCCCCGTTGGGGCTTATGACGAAGGGGGTGGTGTGGCCGTCGAGGTCGAGGGTGAGGCGGTGGGGGCCGGTGCGGAGGAGGCG
>NZ_JBPQTX010000167.1:0-15387 GCF_051386555.1 Streptomyces sp. URMC 126 | reverse complement strand
CGGCTCGCCTGGAGGAGGAACGGGCGTGCGGCGGGGGCGGAACGGCGGTCGACGCGCCGAACCGGACATCCCGCCGCACCGTGGGCCGAGGGGCGTGCGCGCGACGCTTGACCGCGTACGGCGGCGGCGCGGGAACTTGGAGAGCTCTCCAAGTTTCCGTGAAGGAGTGTGGGCGTATGCGGCCGGTCGAAGGGGGCCTGCGGGAACGGCACAAGGCCCAGCGGCGCCACCGGATCCTCGACGCGACCCGCGAACTCCTCCGGGAGAGCCCGGAATCGGTGATCAGTGCCGAGCGGATCGCCCGGCGGGCGGGGGTCGCCCCGGCCACCGTGTACAACCTGATCGGGCCGCGCGACAAGATCTGGGAGGCGCTCGCCGCCGACTTCATGGCCGCGCTCGAACGCCGCCTGGCGGCGCCGGGCACGGTCGACCCGCGGCGGGACGCACGGGAGGTCGTCAAGTCGACCGTCCGGTTGTTCGTGGGCGACCCGCTCGTATCACGTCGCATGGTGCGCGAATGGGAGGCCGGCGGCCTGGCGTTCCACCACAGTCCGCTCACCCGGCTCAGCCGGGCGATGGCGGACGCGCGGACGCGGGGTCTCCTGCGCGCCGACGTCGACACGGACGCGTTGGCCACCGTCGTCGCCACCTCGTGCCTGGGCGCGCTGCATCAGTGGGTCGCCGCCCTGATCGACGACGACCGGTTCCTCGCGCGGTGCCTGTTCGCCCTGGACGTCGCCTTCGCGGCGGCGGCCGCGGCCCCCTGCCGTGACTCGTTCCTCACGCCGCTGCGCACCCGGGACCCGGTATGACGGCCGAACCGCCGCCGTGGTCCGGGACGTTCGCGGGCCACGGCGGGATCCCGCTCGTGGCGGACGTGTGGGGCGAGGCGCCCTCGCCGCCCGTCCTCCTGCTGCACGGCGGAGGCCAGACGCGGCACGCCTGGCACGGGGCCGGTCCCCGACTGGCCGCGCTGGGGTGGCGGGCCGTCGCCCCGGACCTGCGGGGCCACGGTGCCAGCGGCTGGTCGGCCGACGGCGACTACGGCCTCGGCCTGTTCGCCGACGACGTCCGGGCGCTCGTCGCCGAACTCGGCGACCGGCCGGTGCTCGTCGGCGCCTCGCTCGGCGGCCTGAGTTCGCTGCTGGCCGCGGGCGAGGCACCGCGGGCGGCGGTCCGCGCGCTGGTGCTCGTCGATGTCGCCCACCGGCCCGATCCCCAAGGCGCCCGCCGGGTCGCGGAGTTCATGCGCCACCGGCCGGAGGGCTTCGCCGACCTCGACGAAGCCGCCGAGGCGGTCTCGGCCTACCTGCCGCACCGCACTCGCCGGGACGACCCGGGAGCCGAGGGGATGCGGAAGAACCTGCGCCGCCAGGGCGACCGCTGGGTCTGGCACTGGGATCCCCGGATGCCCGACAGCTTCGCGGGCCGGATGGACCCACCCGGCATGGCCGAACGCCTCCTCGACGCCGCCCGCCGGGCCGACGTGCCGATCCTGCTCGTCCGCGGCGGCAACAGCGACGTGGTGGGCGCGGACATCGCCGAGGAGTTCTGCGACAGCGTTCCCCGGGCACGGCGCGTCGACGTGGCCGACGCGGGCCACATGGTGGCCGGGGACCGGAACGAGCACTTCGTCGACGCGATCGTCCCGTTCCTGGAAGGGATCGCGTGACGGAGTTCCGCGGCACGGGCGCGGGGCGGGCGCGTCAAGTGGTCGACGGGCGGGCACTGTTGGGACCGGCGGGACGGCGGCGGCACGAGGGAGGTCGACCGGCAAAGGGCCGGCCGGGACCGTGCGGTCCGTCACCTGATGACGGTGATCCGCGGCAGGGGTCGTCGCCAGTCACCCAACTCCGCCACCAGTACGCGGCGGGCCGCTCGCCGGACCCGGTCCCACCCCTCGTCGACGGCCGGCGCGTCCCTCTCCCACCGGTCGGCGTTCCCCGTACCGCTCATCGCGCGGAGGACGCCGTCGATCTCCCGCAGGTCACGCAGGACGCTCCGGCCGAGCCACCCCTCCCCCGCCAGGGCCCCGGCCATGCCGAAGGCGTGGTCGAAGTCCAGGGCGATCTCGTCCGCGGCCACCCCGTGTTCGGTCAGCCAGGCGATCTGCTCGGAGGCGTCGGCCGCGAGCAGGGCCAGGGCGTCGAGCAGCAGGCGTCGGCGGAACGCGGGACCGGGCCTGTCCATGGCACTCTCCATGGCGCGATCGTCGCATGCGGCCGTCCGGCCCGGCATCGGCGGCACTTTCCGGCGGGGCCCGCCCGTCGGAGCGCCGTGCCCGCCCCGGTGGGAAGCGAGTCGGCGGCAAGAGGAGTGCGGGAGCGCATGGGTGCACGTATTCGACGGAGTACGGTGCGCACAGGAGTCCAGCGCCGGCGGTTTCCGGCCTGACCGCCCCGAAGGGGCCGGGTATTCGACCGGCGGACTGCCGTGCGCTCCGCGGTGCCGCCGGCCGGTGCGGTGCGGGACCACCGAGCACCCTTGGCTCACTTTGAGGCTCGCCTTTCACATGCCTTCGTACGCATGCGCATCGCAATCAAGCCATCGTCAATAAAATGAAAAGGCGTAATAATATGACAAGAGATAATCATATTAAGCGATCTTTCCATAGTGAGCTTGGGGCGCTTCTCCTTTTCATGATTACCGCGTAGCCTTTTTAATGGGTCTAGGAAATGCCTGGTGCGGCCGGAGTTCTGGGAAAACGGCGACCGCACCAGTTACTGCGCGATGTCTGATACACGCGGCTGCCGACTCCACCGTCCCGTTGGCGCGGGGCGGCCGATCCGAAGGCCGCAGCGGCCCGAGAATCCGCGGCTTCGACCCGATCGGCAAAGTCCGGAGATCGAGCCCGCTCAGACAGTCCTCTCTTGCGGTGACACCTTCGGGCGTCGCACGCGAGACAGCAGAGAAAAGAGGTTTCTGCACCCTGTCACGGTTTCCTGGACGCGAGCTCAGGAAATAAAACCTTCCATTTTGAGGAGGTTTGGTGACCGACTACTTCGACCGCCTCACCAGGCTGCTCACTCGCCATTTCGGTATCGATTTAGAGGATATCGGAGAGGGCGTTGCACTGTCCAGCCTCGCGTTGGATTCGCTTTCTCTCGCGGAATTCGGTCTCATCATCGAAGGCGACTCCGGCGTCCGGCTGCCGGACGAGGTCTTCCGCTCTCCGCGAGCCACTCTCGGGGACGTGGCCCGACGGGTGCGACCGCGATCGGGCGACGACCCATGACGGCCCGGGCCGCCTTGATCCGAGCGGGCACGACGCCGCTCCGTTCCCTCAACGCTCCCTCAACGGCGCGCGGTGGTCCGCCCGTTCGGGTTCCGTAGCCTCTGGCGAAGGGACACGTCCATGATGATCGAAGACATCGGCATCCTCGGCATGGGAATGTGGCACGGCCCCGCCGTCCCCCACGCCCAGGCGCCCCCGACCGCGTCCGGAAGAGCCGTCGACGATCCCTGGAGCGGCACGTTCGACCGGGACGGCACCTTCCGGCTGCTCGGCCTGACCCTGCCGGCGGCACGGTACCCCCGGACCCTCGCCGCGGCCCGCCGCGCGACGCGGGCCCCGTTCCGCGGTGCGGTGCGCCGCCGGGTGCTCCCCGCCGATGTGCCCGTCTCGGCGGCCGAGGCGGAGGCCGCCGACGAAGCCCTGCGGCACGCCGGGACGCCCACCGGCCGTATCGGCGCGCTCCTGGTGCAGTCGACCGTTCCCGACAGCCCGTACCCGACCAACGCGGCCCTCCTGGGCCACCGGCTGGGCCTGCGGGCTACGGCCACCTGGGCGCTCGACGGGGCCTGCGCCGGTCCGATCGCGCACCTGACCACCGCGCCCTCCCTCATCCGCGCCGGGGTCGCCGAGTACGTCCTGTGCGTCCAGTCGTGCGCGTTCAGCCGTGTCAACGACCCGGGGGTCAGCGCGTTCCTGGGGCTCGGTGACATGGCGGTCGCGTTCGTCGTCGGCCACAAGCCGGGGGCGCGGATCGTGACGGCCTGGAGCGCCGACGGTTCGTCGCACTCGGCCACCGCCACCGCCGCCCGGAAGCAGGGGGCGGGACCCGAGCGGGACGGGCACGCGGCACAGTGGCGGTTACGACTGACGTTCGACCACACCCTGCAACCGGCCGTCCTGAAAACGCTCGGGCGGCGTCTGCGAGTGGTGACCGCGAGCGTGCTGGCCGGCGCGCGCTGGAGCGTCAAGGACGTCGCGCTGTTCGTCCCCCAGCAGTCCGCCGCCTGGGTGCCGGCCTACCTGAGCGAGGAACTGGACATCCCTGACGGCGCGTTGTTCCACACCTACGACGACTACGCCAACGTCGGGCCCGTCGACATCGCCGTGAGCTGGTACCGGGCCCTGAGCGAAGGCAGGGTCCACGACGGCACCAGGGTCCTGGCCGCCACGGGCGGCGCCGGGTTCGTGTACGCCGCGGCGGCCGTGCGGTGGTGACGGGCCCGGTCGCCCGGAAGCGTCCGCGCGTCCGGGCGCCGTGCCAGGCCCCATCGTCCGGCTCGCCGCACGGACCCAGGGCCCCCACGACCGCCTCCGGCTCGGAAGCGGCACCCGTCCCACGGCCGGTGGCACCAGCCGCCGGCCTCTACGGAGAGGACGCCCATGACCGCCATCACCGGCAAGAAGAACACCGACGCTCCGCCGCCCCGCGGCGTTTCCCCGTCCCCTGCCGACGCCGACGCGGCCACCGCCGCCGACCGCATCGTCGACTTCCTCGTCCGCAGCGGTGTCACCACCTTCTTCGGCGTACCCGGCGGCCCCGCCCTGCCCGTCGTCGACGCCGTGCTCCGCCACGCCGGGGCACGGCTGATCGAGTCCCGGCACGAGACCACCGCCGTGTTCTCCGCCATGGGCTTCCGGAGCACCACCGGCCGGGTCCCCTGCGTGCTGTTCGCCGCGGGTCCGGGGGCCACCAACGCCGTCACCGGTGTGGCGGCGGCCCACCGCGAGAACGTGCCGCTCGTCCTCGTCTGCGGCGACGCGGGCCGGGGAACCCCCGGCGAGGTCTCGCGGGACACGGTCGGCGACGGCCCGGACGCCGGCCGGTTGTACGGGACCCTGACCCGGGCCCGGGTCCGTCTGACGCATCCGGCGTGCGCCGTCGCCTGCGCCGCCGAGGTCCACGAGGCGGCGACCGGGCCGGGCGCACCGGGGCCCGCCCTGCTCGTGGTCCCCGCGGACGTCGCCGGTGCCGCCGCTCCCGCCACCGCCGTCCACCGCGGGCGGCCGGCGGCCCCGCCGCCCGACCGGGGGCTGCTCGACGCCGCGGCCGCCACCGCGGAGGCGCTCGCCGCCGCCGGACGGCCCCTGGTGGTCGTGGGAGCGGGCGCGGCGCCCGGTGCCCGGCTGGTCCGGCAGCTGGTGGAGACGCTCGACGTCCCCTTCGCCACCACGCCGCGCGCCAAGGGGGTGATCGACGAGCTCCACCCGCTCTCGCTGCGCGGCTGCGGGACGGCCGGCTCCCGGTGGGCGCGCCGCTACGTCTCCGAGGGTGTCGACGTGGCGCTGGTCCTCGGCACGGACCTGGACGACCGCTCGGCCGGCCCGACGCCGCTGGTGGCTCCCGGCGGCAAGCTGATCCACGTCGACGCGGACCCGCGGGTCCTCTCCCGCTCGGCGCGGGCGACGACCGCGGTGGTGGCGGACGCCGGGCTCTTCAGCGGGCACGTGTGCGAGACCGCCCTGCGGCTGGGGCTGAGGCACCGCGGTGCCCACGACGTCCGGCGGCAGGCCGTCCGGGACAGCCCGTTCGACGTCCCGGGCCACGCCACCGACTGCACGTATCCCGTCGCCCCGCACCGTGTCCTGCGGGACCTGCAGGACGCCGTGGGTCCCCGGGCCCGCTTCGTCACCGACGTCGGCGAGCACATGCTGTTCGCCCTGCACTACCTCACCGCGCGCGATCCCCAGGCCTTCGGCGTCCACTCGGGCCCGGGCAGCGTGGGATCGGGCATCGGGTCCGCCATCGGGCGCGCCCTCGGCGACCCCTCCCGGCCGGTGGTGTGCGTCTGCGGTGACGACGGCATGCGGATGTGCGGTTCGGAGATCCTCGTCGCCGTCCGGCACCGGCTGCCCGTCCTGTTCGCCGTGTTCAACGACGCCCGCCGCGACACGGTCCACCACGACTGCCGGGAGCGGTTCGGCCGTGCCGTTCCCTGGTCGGCGCCCCCGGTCAACTTCGTGGCCTGGGCCCAGGCCCACGGCGTTCCCGGCCGGCGGATCAACCGGGCCGGCGAGATCACGCCCCAGCTCGTCCAGCAACTCATGAAACGGCCGGGCCCGGCCGTGCTGGACATCCGCCACAACCCCGGCGTGCGCGTCCGGGGTGCCGGACGCGCGGAAGCGCCGCGCCCGTGAGCGGGGCACCGCGCGGTTCCGGGACCGGTGCCCGCCCGGTGGCACGGGGGCGGGCGGCGCGCGCGGCCCGGCCGCGCCGAAGGATCGCCTCGCCGACGGAAGGAGACGGACGATGACGGTGAACCGGCCCCCTGTCGTCACCGCGCGGCGCGTCGGGCGGCTCTACGACGTCCTGGCCGGTCTCGGCCACGCCGTCATGGGCGACAGCCTGCACCTGGGGTACTGGCGCCCGGGACAGGACGTCGCCGACACGCCCTTCGGCCGCGCCGCCGACCAGCTCACCGACCTGGTGACGGAGCGGCTGGGCCTGGCGCCCGGCGACCGCGCCCTCGACCTGGGCTGCGGGATCGGCGGCCCCGCCGTCAGACTGCACCGGACGACGGGCGCCGTCGTCGTCGGGGTCACCGTCAGCGAGGAGGAGGTCCGGCGCGCCGAGGCGGCGGTCCTCGCCTCGTCCTTGGACCACCGGATCGAGATCCGGTGGGCGGACGCCGCCGCGCTGCGCTTCCCCGACGCGTCCTTCGACGCGGTGATGGCCATCGATTCGCTCCTGCACATGCCCGACCGGCCGCGGGTCCTCATGGAGCTGGCCAGGGTGCTGCGGCCGGGCAGGCGGCTGGTGCTCACGGACTTCTTCGACCGCCGGCAGCCCGGCGACGCCCGGGGCGAGACGCCGCGGGCCTGCCGGCAGCGGTTCCTGGCCGCCCCCGCCCCGTCCGGGGAGGAGTACGCGCGGACGGTCGCCGAGGCCGGGTTCCTGGTCGAGGAGGTGCTCGACATCTCGGACAACTGCCTGTCGCAGACCGTCCGGGCGCTGTCCGCCCGGATCGCGGAGGAACGCACCGCGCTGTACCGGCGCTTCGGCAGCGTTCTGGTCGACGCCGTCGACCCGGCACCGCTGGGGACGGCATCCGGCGTCGGCTACCTGCTGCTGACGGCCGTGCGCTCCGTCGGCTGAGGCCGAGGGGTACGGCCTGAGGCCGGCGGGTGCGGGGACACCGCCGGACACCGGTGTTCCCGCACCCGCGAGTGCCGCGCCCGTGCGCCCCGAGGTGCTTCTCCCGTCCGTTTCCGATGCAGAGGGTCCGACGCAGAGGGGAAGAGGCCGTGTGCCTGTCACGTGTCGCACTACGGATCCACCGGCGTCACCGCCCGGTCCTGGCCGTCGCCGCGCTGGCGGTGGTCGCGCTGTCGCTCGTCTCCGCCGGTCTGTGGTCCCGGCTGGGCCACAGCGACTACTGGGCCCGGGGAACGCAGGCCGAGCGGGGACGGGCCCTGCTGGCCGACCGCTTCCACATCGGCTCCCCCGGTCTGAGTGTGCTGGCGTCGGCGGGGACGGCCCGGGACGTGGACACCCCCGCCCTCCGTGCGGCGGGGACCGAACTGACCCGGCGCGTCGGCCGTGCGCCCGGGGTCTCGGCCGCACGGTCCTACTGGACCACCGGCGACCCGGCACTGCGTTCCCGCGACCGGCACAGCGCGCTGATCCTCGTGGAGTTCGCCGGGGACGACGCGGAGGGCGTCCGGCACGCCAAGGCGCTGCTGCCGCGCCTGCGTTCCCGGGACACGCCCCTGCGCCTCCAGGTCACCGGCCCCCTGGAGCTGGCACGACAGGTCACCGAGCGGAGCCGGCACGACCTGCTGGTCGCGGAGTCGGCCGTCCTTCCCGCGGCACTCGCCGTCCTCGGCATCATGTTCGGTTCCTGGACGGCCGCGCTGCTGCTGCTCGTTCCCGCCCTCGCGGCCATCGTGGGCACGCTCGCGGTCCTGAGGCTCCTGGCCACCTTCTCGTCCTTCGGCGTCGCGCCCTTCGCCCCGAACTTCGCCGTGGCGCTGGGGGTCAGCCTGGCCGTCGACTACGGTCTCCTGATCGTCACCCGCTACCGGGAGGAACTGGCCGGCCGGCCGTCGCCGCGTGACGCCGTGGCCGCGTGCATGGCGACGGCCGGCCGGACGGTGCTGTTCTCGGCCGTCACCGTCGCGGCGTGCCTGTCCGCGCTGCTGGTCTTCCCCGTCGACTTCGTCCGGTCGATGGCCTGGGCGGGCATCGTCGTGGTCCTGGCGTCCGGACTGGCCTCGGTCGTCCTCCTGCCCGCCCTGCTCCACGCGGCCGTCCGCCGTATCCCGCCCGCGCTCCCCACCGCCCGGCGCGCGAAGGGGAGCCGCGGCGCGTGGTCCGTCCTGCGGAGGGGGCCGCGCGGGGTGCTGAGCCGCGGCTGGCTGCGCGTCGCCCTGCTGAGCACGCGCCACCCCCTGCTGCTGGGGGGTGCCTGCCTGGCGGTCCTCGTGCTCTTGGCGCTGCCCCTGGGCCACGCGCGTTTCGGCTTCGCCGACGAACGCGTCCTGCCGCCCGGCACCGAGGTGCGGGCCACCGCCGCCACCATCGGCCGTACCTTCTCCAGCCGCGTCGACAGCCGTCTGACGGTCGTCCTTCCGCGGACGGACGCGACGCGCGACGCGCCCGCCGTCCACTCCTACGCGCTACGGCTGTCCGCCCTGCCGCACGTCACCGCCGTCGCCGCCACCACCGGGCGCTACCACCGCGGCGGCCGGACCGGCGACGGCCCGGCGGCCTGCGGCCGGGCCGCCCGGCGCACGGCGGGTACCTGCGTGGTGGTGGATACCGACCTCGGGCCCGCGGCCCCGGCGGCGTCCGGTGTGCTCGACCGCGTGCGGGCCGTCGCCGCCCCCGGCCCCCGCCTCGTCACCGGGAACACCGCCCTGCTCGCCGACACCAAGGCGGCCGTCGGCGCCCGGCTCCCCTGGGCCCTGGGCATCGTCGCCGCGGGAACCCTGCTGCTGGTCTTCGCCTTCACGGCCGGCGTGCTGATCCCCTTCAAGGCACTCGTGCTCAGCGCGGCCGGCCTCGCCGCCGGCCTCGGCATCGCCGTGTACGTCTTCCAGGACGGCGCCGTCCCCTTCCTGGCGGACCCGGAATCCGTGCCGGGGCTCCTCGACATCGGCGTGCTGATGACCACGGCCGCCATCGCCTGGGGACTGTGCCTGGACTACGAGGTCTTCCTGCTCTCCCGGATCCAGGACGCCTACCGGGACGGCCACGGCAACGACCGGGCCGTCGTGCTCGGTGTCGCCCGGACCGGACGTCTCGTCACCGCCGCCGCGCTGGTCGTCGCCCTGGCCATGACGGCCCTGGCCGCGTCCTCGGTGGCCGGCCTCAGGGTCATGGGGGTGAGCCTCATGGCCGCCGTCGTCCTCGACGCCACCCTCGTCCGCGGTGTCCTCGTACCGGCCGTCATGGCGCTCACCGGCCGCGCCAACTGGTGGGCGCCCGCCTGGGCCACGCGGCGCCGCGCTCCCTACGGCAGGAGCGGCGAACAACCCCGCCCGGGGCCGTGAGACCGGAGCGACGGCGGCGCCCCGCACACCACGTCAACAGCCCTTACACCACCGTCAACAGCCCTTCGCCGAGGCGGACTCCGCCCTGGAACGAGCCGACGCGAAGGGCGTGACCGGCAAGGAGGTCGCATGAACGCCACACAACAGGTCCACGAGGTGCTGCGCCGGAACTTCGGTGTCGACGCGCTGGCGGTCCCGGCGGACACCGCCCTGCACGAACTGCGGATGGACTCCCTCGCCCTGGAGGAGTTCCGCATGATCATCGAGCACCGGCTGGCCATCGACCTGGAGGACGTCCAGATCACGTCACGGGACACCCTGGCCCACCTCGTGGACGTGGTGAGCGCGAGGGCGGCGCGGTGAGCGGGCTTCCGCGGGATCCGTTCCGCGCCGCGGTGACGGGCGTCGGAATGGTGACGGCGGCCGGGCCCGACGCCTCCCGGACCTGGAAGGCGGTGCTGAAGGGGACACCGGCCGGCGTCGGGCCGCACCCCGCGCTCCGGGGCCTGCCGTGCGACTTCGCCTACACCGTCGACGCCGACGTCATCACCCCGCAGCTCGGTGTGGCCGCCTGCCGGCTCATGGACCGGTTCGCCCGGTTCGCCGTGGTCGCCGCCCGGGAAGCGGTCGCCGACGCGGGCCTGGACAGCCGCGAGTGGGACGGCACCCGGGTGGGCGTCGTCCTCGGCAACGCCCACGGCGGCCTGCCCTTCTACGACGAGCAGCACGCCCAGTTGACGGCGACCGGAAGCGTCTCCCCCAAGACCCCTCTGCTCACGCCCGTCACGGGAGCCACCGACAGTGTCACCCGGGACCTGCACGCCTCCGGTCCCGGTTTCACGGTGGCCACGGCCTGCTCCTCCGGCACCCACGCCATCGGCACCGCCCACCGCCTCCTGCGCACGGGACAGTGCGACATCGTGGTCACCGGCGGTGCCGAGGCCGTCATCTGCCGGCTGCTGATCGCCGGCGCCTGCCGGCTCAAGGCCCTGTCCACCCGCCGCGACGACCCGGCGTCCGCCAGCCGGCCCTTCGACGCCGACCGGGACGGCTTCGTCCCCGGCGAGGGCGCCGGCATCCTGGTCCTGGAGCATCCCCGGCACGCCCGGGCCCGTGGGGCGCGGGTCCTCGCGCACCTCAGCGGTTACGGCGCCGCCATGGACCCCGAGGCGACCGTGGCCCCCACCGACGACGGTGCCGCCCTGGAACGCGCGCTGCGCGCCGCCCTCACCGACGCGGGCGTCGGCGGCGCCGAGGTGGACCACGTCAACGCCCACGGCACCTCGACCCCCATGAACGACCTGGTGGAAAGCCGGGTGCTCGCCCGCGTCTGCGGCGAGAACCCCCTGATCACCTCCAGCAAGGGCGTGACCGGACACACCCTGGGCGCGGCGGGAGGAATCGAGACGGCACTGACCGTACTGGCCCTGCGCGACCAGGTCGTGCCGCCCACCGCCAACCTCACGTCCCTGGACCCGTGCGTCCGGGGCCGGGTCGTCGCCCGGACCGCCCGCTCCGCACGGCTGGACTGCGCGGTGAAGACCGCCATGGGCTTCGGGGGATTCGCCGCGGCGCTGGTCCTCACCCGGCCCTGAACCCCGCCGACGGAACACCCCGCCGGCCTGACGACACCGGTCTGACGACAGAGGGAGAACGATGCCGGACGAGACCATCCACTCGCTGACCGTGGACGGCCTGCCGTACGCCTGCCGCGTGCTGCGCGGGCCCGCGGCGCGGAGCCACCCGACCCTGCTCCTGGGCGGCGTGTTCCAGGGCATGTACGACTGGACCCCCATGGAGAAGGTGCTGACCCCGGTGGCCGACGTCGTCACCGTGGGCTCCGCCCGTGACGGCATGAGGGCACCTGCCGCGCACCCCTCGCCCGCCGTGCTGTGCCGCGCGGTCGAACAGGTCGTGGACACACTGGGACCGGAGCGGATCAACCTGTTCGGGTACTCCTACGGTTCCGTCGTCGCTCACCGGTACGCCCTGCGCCACCCGCGGCGGGTCGCGCGGCTGATGCTGGGCGCCGTGCCGACCGCCGTCAGCCCGGCGCAGCGTCTTCGCGCACGACAGCTGTCGGCCCTGCTCTCCTCGGGCCAGGAGGAGGAGTTCGCGTCCTTGTGGACCGAGAGCATGCTCTGCATGGACCCGGGGACACCGATACCCCGGCGCGAGCTGGTCTACCGCTACGTGCGGCGGACCGTGATCGAGCGCCTGCGGGTTCCCGGCGCGAGGGACGTCATCCAACGGTCGTTCGACCACCCGGAGCTCGCCGTCGCCGAGGGTGGTCTGAAGGGTGTGCCCACGCTGGTGTTCAGCGGTGCGCACGACACGTTGACCCCCGCGGAGCAGCAGCGCGCCTTCGCCTCGGGCATCGAGGACAGCTCCTTCGTCGTCCTGGACTCCGCCGACCACTGGGTTCTGCTGGAGCGCCCGGCGGCGGTGGCCGGGCTCGCGCTGCGGCACTTCACGGATCCCGCCCGCCCGCGCCACGCCTCCCGGCGCGCGCACCGGCCGGGCGAGGGGGGTCCGGGCGAGGCGTGACGAGGGCGTGAGGGGCGTGCACTCCGGCGCTCACACGGCCTCACCCCCGGCGCTCACCTCATGACGCTCGTGCCCTGACACGCACGTCCCGACGCTCGGCCCCGGGACGCCCGTCCCGGGGCCGCACCCACCCATCGCACCGGGCCGGCCCGCGGCCGGCCGTGCCCTCCCCTGAGGGGGCCGCTGCCCGGTCCCCCTCGCGTCATCCCTGTCCTGGAGGAAGGTTCCCATGCCCAACGTCGCCACGGTGATCCACCGTGTTCTCACCGACGGCTTCGAGGTTCCCGCCGAAGCCGTCCGCCCCCAGGCGACCCTGGACTCGCTCGACCTCGACTCCCTGGCCCTGGCCGAGTTCGCGCTCGCCCTGCAGGAGCGCCTCGGCGTCAAGCCTCCCGCCGACGTGTTCGCCAAGTCCTCCACCATCGCCCAGCTGTCCGCGTCGCTGGAAGCCCTCCTCGACAGCGGGACCACGACGCCATGACCCGGGCCGAGATCGCCGTCACCGGCATCGGTCTGGTCACCGCCGCGGGCCGGGACCGCGAAGCCACGTGGAAGGGGGTCCTGGCCGGCACACCGACCGCCGGCCGCGACCCGCGGCTGGCCGGCCTGCCGGTGGACTTCTCCTGCCGCGTGCCCGACCTGGACGACCCGCGCCACCGGATGGGCGGCCGCAAGTCGTGGCGCATGGGCCGTTTCGCCGCGCTGGCCGTCCTCGCCGCCCGGGAAGCCGTCCGGGACGCCGGGTTCGCCCCGGACGCGTGGGACGGCGCACGCGTGGCCGTTGTCGTCGGCTGTGGCCTGGGCGGCACCTGGGAGTGGGAGAAGCAGCACCGGCGGCTGGCGGCCCGGGGCGCCGACCTGGTGTCCCCGTTGGCCGTCGTCCACTTCCTCCCCAACATGGCCGCGGGCGAGGTCTCCATCGACCTCGGTGTCCGGGGCCCGAGTCTGTGCGTCTCCACCGCCTGCGCGTCCGGGGCGACCGCGCTGGCCACCGCCCGCGACCTGCTCCTCCGCGACGCGTGCGACATCGCGGTCGCCGGTGGCACGGAGGCGTGCGCCAGCCCCCTGACGGTGACGGGTTTCCACCGCACCGGCGCCCTGTCCACCCGCGGTGACGACGTGGCCGCCGCCTCCCGGCCCTTCGCCGCCGACCGTGACGGCTTCGTCATCGCCGAAGGCGCGGGCGTCCTGGTCCTGGAACGGGCCGCGGACGCCCGCGCCCGAGGCCGGCGCCCCCGGGCCCTGCTCGCCGGGTGCGCCGCCACCTCCGACGCCCACCACCCCACCGCCCAGCCCGAGAACGCGGCGGGAGCCGAACGGGCCCTGCGAGCCGCCCTCGACGAGGCGGGACTCGCCCCCGCCGACGTCGACCACGTCAACGCGCACGGAACCTCCACACGCACCAACGACAGAACGGAAGCGGCGCTCATCTCCCGCGTCCTGCCGCACCACCCCAGCGTCACCGCCCCGAAAGGGGTTCTCGGCCACACCCTCGGCGCCGCCGGCGCCATCGAGGCCGCCCTGGTGACACTGACCATCCACCACCAGCGGGTACCGCCCGTCGCCAACCTCACTGAACCCGCTCCGGAGTTCGGCATCGACTGCGTCACCCGACGGGCCCGTCGCCAGCGGGTGCGCGCGGCCGTCAGCCACTCCTTCGGGTTCGGCGGGCACAACGCGGTACTGGTTCTCACCAAGCCCTGAACGGGGCGGCGGCCGGACCGCTCGGCCTGCCGCGGTGGCTCGTACCCGGCCCGGGTGGCGGCCCGGGGGGGCCGGGTACGGGCGGTCGCGGGGTGAGGACGAGGGCGCGGACGGGGCGGGAAACCGGCGCGGTTGCCCGGGTCCGGTCCGTCCGTCTCTGCCGTTCGGGCTCTCTCCCTTCACCCACAGGAGCGCCTTTTGTTGCGGTGCCGGAGGGGTGGTGTGACGCTGTGCGCGGGCCGCCGCCCGGTGTGCGGGCCGGCGTCCGGGCCCGTGTCGAGTCCTGTGTCCGGGAAGGACGGAAGCCGTGATCGACCCTGTTCAGGTCCTGTGGTCACCGGCCGGGGAGTCCATGCCCTCCCTGGGGTCGGACGCGCTGGTCGACGTGCATGACGGCGATACGCCGAACATCCGGATGCCCGTTCGCATGTTGTCCGTCGACACTCCCGAGGTGACGGCGAAGTCCGCCAAGGGCGCCGCGCACGTGGACGAGAAGTTCGCGGAGCTGGCCGGGTGGATCGAGGAGGGGAAGGCGCCCATCTCGGCCGACCTCGCCGAGTTCCTGCTGCCGAAGATCCGGACCGGCCGGGCCGGCACCCTTCAGTTCGAACAGGGCACGGAGGCCGCGCGGTTCAACACGGACAACATCAACAAGCGGTTGATCGAGGGCATTCCGGAGGGCGCGCCACCGCGTGACAAGCCGCGGAAGATCTTCGTGCGCACGGCCGACGCGCCGTTCGACGACCACCACCGCCTGCTGGCCTACGTCGCACCCGACTACTCGAAGGAGGAACGGGCCGTGCTCACCCGGCGGCAGCGCTCCACCTTCAATCTCGACCTCATCGCCTCCGGCTGGGCCGCGACGTTCGTCATCTATCCCTCCATTCCCGGGGAGCTCGACCTTCCGCTGACCCTGGAGGCCGCCGACAAGGCCGTGAAGGGGAAGAAGGGGATCTGGAAGGAGCCGGCCGGTCTCCTGGGGTACGAGTACCGGGCCTTGGAGAAGCTGCACACGGTGACGCGGAAGATCGTCGACGGCAAGCCGCTGCGTCCCGGCGAGTCCTTTTCCTGGCGGCAGCGCTACTGTGCCGACCTGCGCACCCGCGAACTCTTCGGCCCCGAGGACTATTTCCGGGTGCCGCCGGTGTACCGGCTGTGGTTCTGGCCGCACGACGTCAACGAGGCGATCGGGCGGCTCAACCTGGTCCCGTCGCGGGAGTTGGGGGGCGGGCGGCGGGAGCGGTGACGGGCGGACGGTGACGGGCGGCCCCGCCTGGTCCGGCCGTTACCTCCCGGGTAATCGCGCTCTCCGTACCCCCGCACCACACTGATGCACATCCGCCCCAGCGCGGTCGGCATCGCGGACAGGAGAGCGTCATGAGCACCGCCACCCCAGGCACCCCCAGCAC
>NZ_JBPQTX010000166.1:0-15395 GCF_051386555.1 Streptomyces sp. URMC 126 | reverse complement strand
ACCCCCCCCCACCCCCCGAAACCGCGCTGCGCGCGGTTGTCCTCAAACGCCGGACGGGCTGATCCGTCCGGCGTTTTTCATGGGCCGGACGGGCTACTCCTGCGGCGTGATTCTCGCCACCTCTGATAGGGGGTGCGCTCACATGAGCGCAAATCAGGGGCGTCCACCTTCCTAAGGGTGGCACTCAGTGCCACCCGCTCTGGCTTCAGAAGATGACGGCCGAACGGCCCAAATATCAACAGCAGGTGTGTGCTCCACCTCGCACCGTCACTTCGCGTTCAAGATGTGAAGGGATCATCGGTAAACCCCGACCGGACAGGCGACTTTCGATCTGTTGGCAGACAGCCGGTTACGGCCTCATGTCATTGGAGTGGACCTCCTCAGAAGCCTTCGATCTGGGTACGCTCCCCGCCGTCAGGGCAACCCTCCCCACTGCGGCAGCGCTTTTCCCCGGGAGGTCCAGTGAAGGAGTCGAGTTCCGTGCCGGTATCCGAAGATCAGCAGAAGTTCGTCTACGACTTCACCGAGGGCAACAAGGACCTCAAGGACCTGCTCGGCGGCAAGGGCGCCAACCTCGCCGAGATGACCAACCTCGGTCTTCCGGTGCCGCCCGGGTTCACCATCACCACCGAGGCGTGCAAGGTCTACCTGGCCGAGGGCCAGGAGCCGCCGGCGATGCGGGACGAGGTCACCGCGCACCTGGACGCGCTGGAGGCCCGGATGGGCAAGAAGCTCGGGCAGGCCGACGACCCGCTGCTGGTCTCCGTCCGCTCCGGCGCCAAGTTCTCGATGCCCGGCATGATGGACACCGTCCTCAACATCGGCCTCTCCGACGAGTCCGTGGCCGGCCTCGCCGCGCAGGCCGGTGACGAGCGGTTCGCGTGGGACTCGTACCGCCGCCTCATCCAGATGTTCGGCAAGACCGTGCTGGGCGTCGACGGCGATCTCTTCGAGGAGGCGCTGGAGGAGGCCAAGGAGGCCAAGGGCGTCTCCACCGACGTCGAGCTGGACGCCGACGACCTGCGGGCGCTGGTCGAGCGGTTCAAGGGCATCGTCGCCGAGCGGACCGGCCGGGAGTTCCCGCAGGACCCGCGTGAGCAGATGGACCTGGCCATAAGGGCCGTCTTCGACTCCTGGAACGGCGACCGCGCCAAGCTCTACCGCCGCCAGGAGCGCATCCCGGGCGACCTGGGCACCGCCGTCAACGTCTGCTCCATGGTCTTCGGCAACCTCGGCCCCGACTCCGGCACCGGCGTCGCCTTCACCCGCGACCCCGCCAGCGGCCACCAGGGCGTCTACGGCGACTACCTGCAGAACGCGCAGGGCGAGGACGTCGTCGCCGGCATCCGCAACACCATGCCGCTCGCCGAGCTGGAGCGCATCGACAAGACGTCGTACGACCAGCTCATGCAGATCATGGAGACGCTGGAGACGCACTACCGCGACCTGTGCGACATCGAGTTCACGATCGAGCGCGGCAAGCTGTGGATGCTCCAGACCCGCGTCGGCAAGCGCACCGCCGGTGCCGCCTTCCGCATCGCGACGCAGCTCGTCGACCAGGGCCTGATCACCGAGGCCGAGGCGCTCCAGCGGGTGACGGGCAGTCAGCTCGCGCAGCTGATGTTCCCGCGCTTCGACGAGAAGGCGAAGACCGAGTTCCTGGGCCGCGGCATCGCCGCCTCGCCGGGTGCCGCCGTCGGCAAGGCCGTCTTCGACTCGTACACCGCCGTCAAGTGGTCGCGCTCGGGCGAGAAGGTCATCCTCATCCGCCGCGAGACCAACCCCGACGACCTGGACGGCATGATCGCCGCCGAGGGCATCCTGACCTCGCGCGGCGGCAAGACCTCGCACGCGGCCGTCGTCGCCCGCGGCATGGGCAAGACCTGCGTCTGCGGCGCCGAGGAGCTCGAGGTCGACACCAAGCGGCGGCGGATGACCGCGCCGGGCGGGATCGTCATCGAGGAGGGCGACGTCGTGTCCATCGACGGCTCGTCCGGCAAGGTCTACCTCGGCGAGGTGCCGGTCGTCCCCTCGCCGGTCGTCGAGTACTTCGAGGGCCGGATGCACGCGGGCGCCGACGACGCCGACGGGCTCGTCCAGGCCGTCCACCGGATGATGGCCTACGCCGACCGGATGCGCCGGCTGAGCGTCCGCGCCAACGCCGACAACGCCGAGGACGCCCTGCGCGCCCGCCGGTTCGGCGCCCAGGGCATCGGCCTCTGCCGCACCGAGCACATGTTCCTCGGCGAGCGGCGCGAGCTGGTCGAGCGGCTGATCCTGGCCGACACCGAGACCGAGCGCGACGAGGCCCTCGGCGCCCTGCTGCCACTCCAGAAGGCCGACTTCGTCGAGCTGTTCGAGGCCATGGACGGGCTCCCGGTGACCGTCCGCCTCCTCGACCCGCCGCTGCACGAGTTCCTCCCCGACATCACCGAGCTCTCGGTGCGCGTCGCGCTCGCCGAGGCCCGCCAGGAGGCGCACGAGAACGAACTGCGCCTGCTCCAGGCCGTCCA
This sequence comes from Streptomyces sp. URMC 126, assembly GCF_051386555.1. Taxonomy (NCBI): domain Bacteria; kingdom Bacillati; phylum Actinomycetota; class Actinomycetes; order Kitasatosporales; family Streptomycetaceae; genus Streptomyces; species Streptomyces sp. URMC 126. The sequence continues at coordinate 12,882 of NZ_JBPQTX010000166.1, read as the reverse complement.
CAAGCTGCACGAGCAGAACCCGATGCTCGGTCTGCGCGGCGTCCGCCTCGGGCTCGTCATCCCCGGCCTGTTCGCCATGCAGGTCCGGGCGATCGCCGAGGCCGCGGCCGAGCGGCGGAACGCCAAGGGCGACCCGCGCGCCGAGATCATGATCCCGCTGGTGGGCACGGTCCAGGAGCTGGAGATCGTCCGCGAGGAGGCCGAGCGCGTCATCGCCGAGGTCGAGGCCGCCACCGGCACCAGCCTCAAGCTCACCCTGGGCACCATGATCGAGCTGCCCCGCGCCGCCCTGACGGCCGGTCAGATCGCCGAGGCCGCCGAGTTCTTCTCGTTCGGCACCAACGACCTGACGCAGACGGTCTGGGGCTTCTCCCGGGACGACGTGGAGGCCAGCTTCTTCACCGCGTACCTGGAGAAGGGCATCTTCGGCGTCAGCCCGTTCGAGACGATCGACAAGGACGGCGTCGGTTCCCTGGTGCGGGCCGCGGCCGAGGCCGGCCGGGCCACCCGCCCGGACCTCAAGCTCGGCGTCTGCGGCGAGCACGGCGGCGACCCGGAGTCGGTGCACTTCTTCCACGAGGTGGGCCTGGACTACGTCTCCTGCTCCCCGTTCCGCATCCCCGTCGCCCGCCTGGAGGCCGGCCGTGCCGCCGCCCTGACCGGGGCGGTGAGCGACAGCCGGTGACACCGGCCGGATGAGCTCCGGAGCCGCCGATGGGATGACCTCGACCCTCGGACCGACGGCGGCTCCGGTACCGGGGAAGGGGCGGTCTCGCGCACGGGGCCGCCCCTTCCGCCTTTCCCCATGGGCTGCGGTCGTCGCCGCGGGCGGCTTCAGGCGGTTTCCGAGGGCGGCGCGGGCCGTCCGGTGGCTACGGGTGCCGTGTCCGGTACGCGGTTAACCCGGGCGTAACGCGAGGGCCACGAGCGGATCACCGGAGCGCAGCCGAGGGGTCACAGCCCGTACCCCGGACGGCCGCCGGGGAGCCGGCGGCACGGCGGAGGGGCGGCGCTCGTGCGGGAGCGCCGCCCCTCGTTTACTCCCCCACCGGGAGTTGTTGCCGCCCGCATCGGCTCGGGCGGCAACTCGCATACTCAGCGACCGCTTTTTCGCTCGCCACCCCCCACGGGAACGAGCTGGGGCGGCCCTGAGTGCGTGAATAGCATTTCGCTCTCGGGGTGTTCGCCGCGAGTCCTTTCAACTGTGGCCAAAAGGGCGTGGTAACAGCACGTATCGGTGTGCATACTCAGTGGGCGGGGGGTGACGGCGGATGTCTCATGTGGGGGTTTGGTGCTGCGTGTCCATTTCACTGGACTCGATCTGGCCCGGTTGCGCCTGGCCGGAGACCCGGACGTGCTCTGGGAAACCGTATTGAGTCTGCACCGGCTGCGGGACAAACAAGGCGAGTCGATCTTCGGCGATTGGCGCACCGAAACCCGTACTCGGTTGAATAGTGAAACTCGGTTGCTGGCCCCGCTGGTTCCGCCCCGGGGCTATTTCCCGGACTTCCTGACACCGGCCGAAGGCGTACTCGGACTGGAGACCGGCGTGGAGGCGCTGCGCGCGACTCCGGCCGAACGGATCCACGACGAGCTCGGCCGGCTGTCCACGGTCCGTACCCTGCCGGCTTGGATACGATCGCTCGCCGAGGGCGACGCGAGGGCCTTCGGCAAGCTGATCGCCGCCCTGCACGACTACCACGAGGCGGCCATCGCGCCGTACTGGGCGCACATCCAGGCGCGGATCGAGGCCGACCGCGCCGTACGCGGCCGGGCCCTTCTCGACGGCGGGGCGGACGCGCTGCTGTCCTCGCTGCCGCCCACGATGCGCTGGCACGCGCCCGTGCTGGAGTGCGACTACCCGGTCGACCGCGACCTGCACCTGAACGGCCGGGGGCTGCTGCTGGTGCCGTCCTTCTTCTGCCGGGGCAACCCCGTCACGCTGAGGAACCCGGACCTGACGCCGGTCCTCGTCTACCCGGCCGGGCACTGCTCGCAGTCCGCCCCGCCGGTGCAGGCGGCGCCGCGCTCGCTGGGCAAGCTGGTCGGACAGACCCGGTCGGCGGTGCTGGGATCCATCGGCGGCGGCTGCACCACCAGCGAACTCGCCCGCCGCGTCGGGGTGTCGGCGGCCTCCGCCAGCCAGCACGCGGGCGTGCTGCGCGAGGCCGGCCTGGTGCTCACACTGCGGCACGGCAGCGCCGTGCTGCACACCCTCACCCCGCTCGGCGCGGCCCTGCTGCGCGGCGGCCACCGGCCGCAGCCGCGCAGGGACCGGCCGGCGTTCCGGGAGGGGTCGCCCTGGGCCATGTAGGTGGGGCGTGGTTCTGGTGGTCTAGGTGGCTGGTGTTTGTTTGTTATCTTTCGGGTTTTCCCTTCCGTTGGTTCCTTTTGGTCGAGCTCTTCGGGGGTGTTGTTCGGGCGGTCAGTCGTCGATGCCCGAGCGTTCCACGCCCGCCACGATGTACCGCTGGAGGAACAGGAACACCACCAGCAGCGGCACGATCGACACCGCCGCCGCGACGAACAGTTCGTGCAGGTTGACCACTTGCGCGTTGGTGAAGGCCGACAGCGCCACCTGCACCGTCCAGGCGTCCCGGTCCTGCCCGATGACCAGCGGCCACAGGAAGGCGTTCCAGGCGCCGATGAAGACGATCGTGCCGACGGCGGCGAAGACCGGCCGCGAGTTGGGGACGACGACGCGCCAGTACGTCCGCCAGTACCCCAGCCCGTCCACCTGGGCGGCGTCCTCCAGCTCCCGGGGGAAGCCGAGGAAGTACTGGCGGAAGACGAAGCAGGCGAAGGCGCTGAACAGGGTGGGCACGATCAGGCCGCGCAGGGTGGAGACCCAGCCCAGCGACGACACCAGCACGAACGAGGGCACGAACGTGACGGCCGCGGGGACCATCAGGGTGCCCAGGATCGCGTAGAAGACGGCGTTCGCGTGCCGGTACGGGATGCGGGCCAGGCCGTACCCGGCGAGGGAGGCCAGCATCAGCGTGCCGGCGGTCGTGGCGACGGCGATCACGGTGGAGTTGAACAGGGCGTGCGCCATCGGCACGTTGGGGTCGTCGAACAGCTCGCGGACGTTCGACCAGTGCAGCTCGCGGGGGAAGAAGGTCCAGTCGGCGGCGGTGATGTCGCTCTCGGCGGCCAGCCCGTTCCGTACCAGCAGGTAGAACGGGACCAGGAACAGCACGGCCAGCGCGACGAGCAGCGCCAGCCGCAGCGCGCGGCCGGCGCGGGCGAGGGCGTCGTGCACGGGTTCGGTCCTCCCGGCCGTACCGCGGCCAGTCTGCTTGGTGACCATGGCGTCACTCCTCCTTGCGGCCGAGACGGGACCAGCGCGCCTGGGCGACCGTCACCACGGCGATCACCAGCGCCAGCACGACCGCTCCCGCGCTGCCCAGGCCCAGGTCCTGCCCCTGGCCGAGCGCTGTGTAGTAGAGGTAGACCAGCGGCGGCCGGGCGTACGGCGGGTAGCCGCGCGCGTCCGAGAGCAGGTTGAAGAACTCGTCGAACGCCTGGAACGCGTTGATGACGAGCAGCAGGGCCACCGCCACCGAGGTGGCGCGCAGCGCGGGGAACGTGATGTGGCGGAACGTCTGCCAGCCGGGGCGCGCCCCGTCGAGCGCCGCCGCCTCGTACAGCCGGACGGGGATCCGCTGGAGTCCGGCCAGGAACAGGATCATGTAGAAGCCGGTCTGGAGCCAGAGCCGTACCGAGCCGATGACCAGCCAGTACCAGGGCGGATGGGTGGTCGCCAGCCAGGCGACGGGTTCGGCGCCGAACCAGCCGAGCACGGTGTTGGCGAGGCCGAAGCGCACCCCGTTGAAGATCGACATCTTCCAGATCAGGGCCGCGACCACGTAGGAGCAGGCGGTCGGCAGGAAGAAGACCGAGCGGAAGAAGGCCTGCGCCCACCGCAGCCGGTTGACGGCGAGCGCCAGGGCGAGGGAGAGCGCGAAGGTGGCGGGCACGATGATCGCGGTGAAGACCGCGAAGGTGGCCAGCGAGGAGCGGAACTCCGGGTCGGACAGGATGCGGCGGTAGTTGCCGAACCCGGTGAAGTCGCTGGGGGTGACCGTGTTGTGGGCGTCGAAGAAGCTGAGGTAGACGCTCCAGCCGAGCGGGACGTAGGTGAACAGCGCGAGGCCGGCGGCGAAGGGGCCGACGAAGACCCAGAACCAGAGGGTACGGTTCCGCTGCCGGCGGCCGGCTGGCGCGGGGGGGTGGCGGTCGGTCTTCGGCCTGAGCGGGCGGGGTGCGGCCGGAGGCATTCAGGACCTCTTCCGGACGCGGGCGAGCTCGGCCTCCGTGGTCCGGACCACCGCCTTGAGCTGCCCCTCCGGATCGGCGCCGTCCTTGATGATCCGGCTCAGCGCGTCCTGGTACGCCACCTTGCTCGCGAACGTCCACAGCAGCGGGTCGGCGTGGCCGTGCTCGGCCGCGAACCGGGCCGCCTCCGCGGCGGGCCCCTGCCGGAGCCGGTCCGCCTTCCGGGCGAGGGAGATCCGGGCCGGGAGGTGCAGACCGTAGGAGAGGGCGAAGTCCTCCTGGTAGCCGGTCTGTTCGACCCACAGCCAGCGGACGTACTCCTTGGCCTCCGCCTTCCGGCCGCTGCGGGCGCTGACCGCCGCCGCGTACGCCCCGACCGGGACCGCGGGCTTCCCCGCCGGACCGTCGGCGGGGAACGGCAGCACCCCCACGTCGTCACCGAGCGCCTTGGTGATCTGCGGCAGTGCCCAGAGCCCGGACCACTGCATGGCGGTGAGCCCCTGGACGAAGGCGGACGGGTCTGACCAGTCGGCGGGCGCGCCGAGCAGCAGCGACTCGTCCGCGTACAGCTTGCGGATCTTGGCGAGGGTGCGGGCGGCGGCCGGGTCGTCGAAGCCGACCTTGCCGTCGGCGGTGACGGGGGAGAGGCCGGCGGCGTACAGCGGGGTCGCGCCGAGGACGCCCGCGCCGCCGTCGTTGCCGAGGAAGAGACCCTTGGTCCGCCGGCCGGTGAGCCGGCGGGCGGCGTCGACCAGCTCGTCGAGCGTGCGCGGCGGCCGGACGCCCGCCTTGTCGAGCAGGCTCTTGCGGTAGTAGAGGAGCTGGGCGTCGACGGTCTGGGGGATGCCCCAGACCCGGCCGTCGTGGATCTTGGGGGCCAGGACGGCCTGCTGGAAGTCGTCCTTGACGTCCTTGACCAGGTCGGTGAGGTCGACGACCTGCCCGCCGAGGATCTGGTCGACGGTGGGTCCGTTGACCTCGAAGACGTCGGGGCCGGAGCCGGAGAGCAGGGCGGCGGCGGTCTGCTGGTCGTAGTTGCCCGGCCGCCACTGGACGGAGACCTTGGCCTTCTTGTACGCGGCGGCGTAGCGCCGGACCGCCTGTTCGGTGCCCGCCTCCCCGTACTGGTGGTACCAGTGCGACAGGCCGCCGCCCGAACCTCCGCCGCCGCGCCCGGTGTTGGAGCCGCACGCGGCGGCGGTCCCGCCGGCGAGCGCGAGCCCTCCGCCGGCGGCGAGGAATCGTCTGCGGGTGATCGGCATGGTGCTGTCCCCCTTGAGTGCGTCGGCTGTGCGGTTCCGGTGTGGCCGGTGGGGCCGGTGGGGCCCGTCCCCGGTGCGCCGGCCAGGGGCCGGTTCCGCTCGGCCGGGCGGTGGCCCGACAGGTCAACGATCAACGATGGGGCGCGATCACGACAGGGGTGTCACAGGGGCATGTCGATCGTTCCGGCCACCGCGGGAGCCCTGCCGGGCCTGGGGAGTGGTCGATTTTCGGACAGTCGTTCGGGATATCACCCTCGTATACCCTGAAATGGCCCGCGCCGGGCTCCCGGCCCCGGCACCGACCAGCCCACCCGGCCGGGGCGCGCCCCCGGCCGCAGGAACGGAGCGCGTACCCATGCCCGGCCCGGACGTCACGGTCATCATCGCCGCGTACAACGCCATGCCGTATGTGACCCGCAGCGTCACGTCCGTGCTCGACCAGACCCTGGGGGCCGACCGGATCGAGCTGATCGTCGTGAACGACGGCTCCACCGACGGCACCGGCGCCGAGCTGGACCGGCTGGCGGCGGACGCGCCCTGTATGCGGGTGATCCACCAGCCGAACTCCGGCGGTCCCGCCGGCCCCCGCAATCTGGGACTGGACCGGGCCACCGGCCGCCACGTCTTCTTCCTGGACGCCGACGACCACCTCGGGCCGGAGGCCCTGGAGCGCATGGTCGCCGCCGCCGACAAGAACGGCTCCGACGTCGTCCTCGGCCGGATCGTCGGCGAGGGCGGCCGCCGGGCGCCCACGTCCATGTTCGGCCGGAACCAGCCGAAGACCGACGTGTTCTCGTCCCGCGTCTACTGGACGCTCAATCCGATGAAGCTGTTCCGGCGCGAGCTGATCGACCGGCTCGGCCTGCGGTTCGAGACCGGTCTGTCGATCGGCGAGGACCAGCCGTTCACCGCGACCGCCTACCTGGAGGCCGCCGCGATCTCCGTCGTCGCCGACTACGACTGCCTGTACTGGGTGGCGCGCGAGGACGGCAACAACATCACCGCGCAGCCGCACGGTACCCGGATGCGCATGGACCTCTTCCGGATGATGACGGAACTGGTCGCCCGGCACACCGAACCGGGCGAGAAACGCGACGTGCTGATGCACCGTCACTTCGCGGTCGAGCTGCGCGACGCCGTCCTCCAGCTGTGCCGCGAGCCCTACCGCGACACCCAGGACAAGCTCCTCAAGGAGCTCGGCGAACTGATCGAGCCCTACTACCACGAGGGCCTGGCCGCCCGGCTCCCCGCCATGGTCCGGCTGCGCTGCCACCTCATCCGGCACGGGCTGCTCGACGAGCTCCTCACCGTCGTCCGCTGGGAGCTCGACCGGGGCGCCGCCAGCTACGGCATCACCACCCTGGCCGCCACCGCCGCCCAGGGCCCCGACATCCTGACCGAGAACGGCCGCGCGTACGCGGAGTACCCCTACTTCCGCGACTCCACCCTCAACATCCCCGACGACTGCTACGACATCACCTCCGAGCTGCGCGTCCGCCACTTCCTGGAGACCGCCGAGCTGCGGGACGGCACGCTGCGGCTGGCCGGGCACGCGTACGTGCACCGAATAGCCGGCGAGACCGAGACGGAGCTGGTGCTGCGCAAGCGCGGCAGCGCCGTGGAACACCGCCTCCCCGTACGCCGCGTCCCCACCCCCGAGCTGGGCGCGGACGAGGACGGCGGGCAGTTCCGGTACCCCGACGCGGGCTTCGACGTGACGGTCGACCTCGCCACGGCGGCCGGCGGGGCGCCGCCGGCCCCGGGCCTGTGGGACTTCACCCTCGCGGTCGCCGCCCGGGGCGTCACCAAGGAGGCCCGCCTCGGCAGCCGGCGCGCCGAGTCCGTCACCGCCGGGACCGTGACGGTCGTGACGGGGGAGGGGACGGCGGCGGCGCTGTTCACCACCAAGCCGTACGGGAACCTGTCGCTGGACGTGGGCGAGACGCGGCACCGCGTGCTGCCGCTCCTGGGCGTCGACGGGGCCGAGTGGGCCGGGGAGGGGTCCGCCGTCCTCGTCGTGAACGGCCGGTGCGGGCTGGCCGGTTGGCCGTCCGGCGCCCTGACGCTGCGGGCCACCGAGATGGCGAGCGGCGCGGTGCGGTCGGTGCCGGTGACACCGGGCGCGGACGGAGCCTTCGCCGTGCGGTACGACTGTGCGGCGGAGGCGGGGGAGTGGCGTTTCGAGCTGCGGCTCTCGGCCGGGGCCGAGGAGTGGACCGTGCCCGTGCCGCCGCGGGGGCGGCTCGCGGCGGCACGGTGGCAGCGGTTCGGGCTGCCGTGGTACGCGAAGGTTGTCGAAGGGCGGGATGTGCTGGTGGTTCGGGTGGGGCGCGTGGAGCTGTTGAAGGGAGTGCGGGGGCGGCTGAAGCGGCGGTAGTCGCTTGGGGGTTGTGGCCCCGGTCCCACCCTTCTGTAGACCGTCCGGCGTTCGAGGGCGACCGCGCGGGGGCTTGCCCCCCCCGCGAGAAGCGGTGAGGGGGACGGGGCCGGGGCCCCCGGTCACCCCCCAGGCCGCTTGACGGCCCGTCCCACCAGCACCGTCTCCACCTCCCGCACCCCCAACGCCCCTACCTCCTCCGTGAGGAAGCGGTAGAGGTCCGGCAGCCCGGGCAGCCACACCGCCAGGTGCAGATTGCTGACCCCGGTCGTCGCGAGAGCGCCGTGCACCGCCGGATGGGCGGCCAACCGCCGTCCCACCGCGTCCAGTTCCCCGGGCGGCACCCGCATCAGCAGGTTCGCGTCCACCGCCAGGCCCAGCCGCCGCGCGTCGACGTGGACGTGCGTACGCAGCAGGCCGTCCGCGCGGAGGGCGGCGATACGGCGGCGGACGGTGGACTCGGGGTGGCCCGTCCGGCGGGCGATCGCCGCGGCGGGGGCTCGGCCGTCGTCGGCGAGGGCGGCGAGCACGGCGCGGTCGGTGGCGTCCGGCGGACCGGCGCGCCGGCCCGCCCGGGGCGGGGGCGGGGTGAGGGCGGCGGCCTCGGCCGCGGTCAGGACGTCGTGCCGCCACTCGTGCGCGTTCTTGAAGACGTGCAGGACCGTCTGCGCGTCGACGGACGTCACCGCGCCCGTCGCGGGCAACTGCCGGAAGACCAGGCGGTGCGGCGCGCCGGGGTCGGCGAGCAGGACCGCGCCGATCTCGTCGCCGCCCGCCGAGAGGTCCACGAACGGGATGTCGTCCCGGTCGGCGAGCGCCTTGGCGACGACGTCGGCCTTGCCGCGCAGCACCTTGATCCGCAGCAGCATCGCGGCCGGTGACGCGCCCTCCGGGGACTTGGGGGATCCGGGGGACCCAGGGGACCCGGGGGATTCCGGAGCGCCCGGGGGCAGGCCCGCCACCCGTACCGTCCCCGAACCGAGCAGCGCCGCCCAGCGGCGGTGCACCACGCGCGGGCTGAGCCCCAGCACCTCGCCGGCCCGCTCGGCGGTCAGCCGGCCGTCGTACTGGAGGGCGGCGACCAGCCGCCGGTCCCGCTCGTCGAGGACGTCTTCGCTCGTTTCCCTGCTCACGGGCGACAGTTTCGCTCATCCGCCGCTTGGGTCGAGACCGTACTGGCCCTCTCCCGGTGATCGTTGTCGCACCGCGTCCGACCCCACCGAGGAGACCCCGTGCCCGACCTGCTCGCCACCATGACCGCCGCCGCCCGCGAGACCGGCGCGTTCCTGCGGGACCGCCGGCCGCCCGCTCCCGGCCGCACCCTGGAGACCCTGCGCGACACCTTCCGGTCGGTGGACGAACCGGCCGTCGCCCTGCTGCGCGAGCGCCTCCGCGTGGCGGCGCCGGCCGCCGTGTGGGCCGGCGAACTGGACACCGAACTGCCCGAGAAGGGCGAGGCGTGGGTGGTGGACGCCATCGACGGGGCCGTCCAGTACCTGCGCGGACTGCCCCACTGGTGCGTCAGTCTCGCCCTGGTCCGGGACCGCGAGCCGGTCGCCGCCGTCCTGCACTCGGCCATGCCGGGCGAGACGTACACGGCGGTGGCGGGCGGGGGCGCCCACCGGGACGGCGTTCCCGTCGTGCCGGCGGACGGGGGTGAGCTCGCCGCGGCGGTCGTCGTCACCGCCCAGCCGCCCTTCCCCGCCGGCCGGCCGGAGGCGGTGGCGGCGGCCGGCCGCGGGCTGAGCGCCGTCCTGCCCGCCGTGGCCGCGGTACGCCACCTCGGCCCGGTCTCGTGGCAGATCGCGGACGTGGCGGCCGGACGGCTCGACGCGTTCTGGGAGTACGGGCGGGACGACGCCAACCTGCTGGCGGGCGCCCTGATCGCACGCGAGGCCGGCGCCCTGGTCACCGACCTGGCGGGCCGGCCGTGGCGGGCGGGGGCGGAGAGCATCCTGGTGGCTCCCGAGGCGCTGCACGGCGAACTGCTCGCCCTCCTCGCCTGAAGCCCCCGCCGGGCGCGCCCCTCGCGCGCCGGGCGCCTCAGCCCCTCCGCGCGTCCACCCGGAACCGCAGCCGGCAGATCACCGCGTCCGTGTCGCGCCGTACGGCATGGGCGACCACTGCCCCCCGCTGGTTCTGCAGCGACCGCTGCCACAGCCGGGCCGGTTCGACCTCCGGGATGAGGACGGTGATCCGGTTGTCGGGGTGGCGGTCGGCCAGTTCCCGGACGTAGTCGACGATGGGGCGCCCCAACGCCCGTGTGGCAGCGGGCAGTTCGACGAGGTCGACGCCCGGGTTCCACAGCTCCCAGTCGCGCCGCAGGGACTCCGCCGCGCGCCGCCCCTCCGCATCGGGTCCGGTGACGGTGACCGCGACGACCTCGTCGCCGAGGGAGACGGCGGCGGTCAGGGCCTTGCTGGTGAGCCGGGAGAGGGAGGAGACGGGCACGACCACGACGGAGTGGCAGCGGCGGGGCGGCTCGGGCACCCGGCCCAGCTCCAGGCGGTCGCCGATCCGGCCGTACGCGCGGTGGACGGTCTCGAAGGCCAGCACCATCAGCGGGAGCGCCAGGACGATGAGCCAGGCGCCCTCCGTGAACTTGGTGGCGGTGACGACGACGGCCGAGACCCCGGTGAGCAGCGCGCCGAAACCGTTCAGCAGGGCCTTGCCCCGCCACCCGGCCGACCGTTCCCCGCGCCAGTGCCTGACCATGCCGACCTGGCAGATGGTGAAGCCTACGAAGACCCCGATGGCGAACAGCGGCACCAGCGTGTTGACGTCGCCGCCGGAGAGGACGAGCAGCAGCGCCGAGACGGCGGCCAGCGCGAGGACGCCGTGCCGGTGCACCTGGCGGTCGGCCTTGAGGGCGAAGACGTGGGGCAGGTAGTTGTCCCGGGCGAGCAGGCTCATCAGGACGGGCAGCCCGCCGAACGAGGTGTTGGCGGCCAGCGCCAGCAGGACGACGGTCGCGAACTGCACCACGTAGAACGCCCAGTTGTGGCCGAGCGAGGCGTCCGCCAGCTGGGCCAGGACGGTGACGCCCTCCACCGGCTGGAGGTGGAAACGGCCGATGAGCACGGACAGGCCGATGAGCATGGCGCCCAGCAGCGCGCCGAGCGCCACCTCCGTGCGCTGGGCGCGGCGGGCGCGCGGGGCGCGGAAGGAGGGCACGGCGTTGGCCACGGCCTCGACGCCGGTGAGGGCGGAGCAGCCGGCGGCGAACGCCTTGAGCAGCAGCAGGGCGCCGACCGAGGTCGCGTCGGAGCTCAGCGCGGAGGCGTGCCCGGCGGCGGCCTCGGTGCTCGCGGGCGCGTCCCGGAACAGCCCGACGACGATCACGGTGAGGATCGAGCCGACGAAGACGGCGGTCGGGACGGTGAAGGCCTTCGCCGACTCCGCGATGCCCCGCAGGTTCACCGCGGTGACCAGGGCCAGCACGCCGAGGCAGATCCACAGCCGGTCGGCGTGGAGTGCGGGGAAGGCGGAGGTGAGGGCGGCGACGCCGGCGGTGACGGAGACCGCCACGTTCAGCACGTAGTCCAGGACCAGTGAGGCGGCCGTGACGAGCGAGGTGCGGCGGCCGAGGTGCCGCTTGGCCACCGCGTAGGAGCCGCCGCCGTCCGGGAAGGCGGCGATGACCTGCCGGTACGAGGCGACGAGCACGGCGAGCAGGGCCGCGATGGCGAGGGTGACGGGCAGGGTGCAGCCGAGACCGTGGGCGCCGGCCGCGGCCAGCACGAGGACGATCGACTCGGGGCCGTACGCGACGGAGGCCATCGCGTCGAGCGACAGCGCGGCCAGGCCCTGGACGGCGGTGAGCCGGTGCCGTTCTTCCCCGTGGTCCTCGCGGCCGTCCCGCGGGGCGTCGTCTCGCGCGGTCGCGGCGCCGGTATCCGGCGGTTCCTCACCGGTGTCGGCGGGCCGTTCGTCCGTGTGGGCCGGCGTGGACATCTCTGTTCGTACCTCCGTGACGTGGGAGGCTCAGCCTGCGTCGGAGGTGACTGAAAGGCACTGGTCCTTGGCGGTTTCTTGGCGCCTTCCGTGGCCATCTTGGCGCTTCTTTAACGGATGTTGACCGGGGCACTGCCAAGGGAACGTCAGGAGGTCGTCAGGTTCGGACACGTTTCCGTCAGCTTGGCGTCAACGGGCGCGGGATCACCGAGCGGGCGGCCCTAACCTCACGCCATGGGACGGCGACCGACGGTAAGGACGCGCAGACACGGGCCCCGCTCCGGGCGCCCCGCCACCACGGCCATCGACGGCGTACTCGCCCGGGACCGCGGCTGGCGGCGCGAGGCCCGGGAGGCGTGGTGCTGGGGGACGGCCCTCGGCGGCCTCCTCACCCTCGTCGACCTGCTGCGCGGCGAGCTCGACGCGGCCCGGGCCTGCTGCTGGGCGGCGCTCGGCATCACCCTGGTGGCGGTCCTGCGACCGCCCCGCGTCACCGCCGGCGACGGCTGGCTGGCCTCCCGCGGGCTGCTGCGGGAGCGGCGGGTACGGACGGATCTGCTCACCCGCGTCCGGCAGTCGGACGGAATGGCACCCCGGCTCGTCCTCCGGGACGTCGGCGGGGGCCGGGTCGAGCTCGACCCGCGCGTCCTGCGGACGAACCCGCTGCTCTGGCACCAGCTGGAGAGCGGGGCCCGGCGGGCCCTGGAACGGGGGCTGCTGCGGGAGGGCGCGCCGGTGCTCGCCGCTCTGGCGAGCCGGATCGACGGGGAGGGGGTACGGGGCGTGCTCCGGGCGTCGGGGCTGGAGTGACCGTCCGGCCGGTCCAGCCAGTCCAACCCGTCCGGCCCGTCCTGCGATGTAGGACGAGCGGCCGAGCCGCGACAAGCGGAGGCCGGGGGAGCAACCCGCCGCGGGAGAGGGGCCGGAGCGTCACACCCCCGCCGGCCACCCCCACCGCACCCCCGTCAGCCGCTCCGACAACCGCCACAGCCCCGCCGCCGCCCCGTCGTC
>NZ_JBPQTX010000165.1:0-15505 GCF_051386555.1 Streptomyces sp. URMC 126 | reverse complement strand
CCCTACCCCTACCCCTACCCCGCTCAACGTCCCGGGCCGTCGGCCGCCGCCTCGATCCCGTCCAGCAGGATGGCCAGCCCAGCCGTGAAGACGCCCTCGACCTCACGTTCCCAGGCGTCCGCCGGATCCCCGTCCCCGGCGGACGAGCCGGGCGAGGAGGCGAGCCGCGTCGACAGCGGGAAGCGGTCGGCGAAGTCGGGGGCGAGATCGTTCAGGAGCGCCACCCGGGTCTGCCACCAGTCCCCGTCCGCGACGCCCGTCACGGCCGCCGCCCGGCGGGTCTCGGCCATCGCGCGAGCCGAGCCCTGTACGAAGTGGAACAGCGAGTTCACCGCGGCCCGTAGCGGCCCGGCCGACAGGCCGGCCCCGGAGAGGGCGCGGAGCAGCGACTCCAGCACGCCCTGTTCGTGCGGTCCGAGGACCGGCCGCGCGAACGAGATCTGGAGCACCCACGGGTGTCGCAGGTAGAACGCCTTGAGCTCCGACGCCCACGCCGTCACCTCGTCGCGCCAACCACCACCGATCACCTCCTGGCGGGTGGGCAGTTCGGCGTGTACCCGGTCGTACACGACGTCCAGGAGCTCCGCCTTGCCGGGCACATAGGTGTAGAGCGCCATCGACGAGCACCCGAGCCGCTCGGCCACCGCGCGCATCGACAGCCCCTCCACCGACGCCGCTTCGTCGGCCACCGCGATCGCCGCCGCCACGATGGCGTCGACACTCAGCCCCTGCTTGGGGCCGGGCCCCTTGCGCGCGGCCCGCCCGTCCGTCCTGCCCCACAGCAGCGTCATGGACGCGGTCGGGTCGCCCTGCCCGGCGATGATGCCCATCCTCGATCTCCTTACGCCTTACGTTATTGTCGCTTCAGCGAATACCGTACGCCCTACGGAGATGGCCGCCACCGACCCGGGGAGCCATAACCCCAGAAAAGGCCGACGGTCCTGAAGAAGCCCGCCGACCCTGGGAAACCCACCCATCCGGAGAAAGCGAGAGCGCCTGTGACGGAAGAACACCCTGTGATCGAAGCGAGGCTCCACGACGGAAGTCTCCTCTCAGCGGAGGTCCACGGCGACGGCCCCGACCTCCTGCTCCCCGTCGACCCCCGGCCCGCCACCGGGGCCCGGGCCGACGAACTCCGGCGCTGGGGCGTCGATCCGGCCCTCGGCCGGTCTCTCGTACGGGGCCTCACGGCCGCCGGCTTCCGTACGGTCGCGTTCCCCTACGAGGCCCACCTCATGGCCCGTCCCAGGCCGGACGCCCTGACCCCGGACACCGTCACCGCCGACCTCCTGGCCGTCGCCGACGCGGCGGGAGCCGACCGGTTCGCCTACTACGGCTACTCCTGGCTGGCCCTGAGCGGACTCCAGCTCGCCCTCCGCACGGACCGGCTCACCGCTCTCGCGATGGGCGGTTTCCCACCGCTGGGCGGCCCGTACGCGCAGATGCTGCGCGTCACCAACGCCGCCCACACGATGGCCGGTTCGGCGGCCCGCCAGGCGCCGGAGGGCGGCACGGATCCGGACGGCTACGACTGGTCCGCCGTCGAGGTGTCGGCCACCGAGGCGCAGACGCGGCAGTTCGTCACGTTGTACGAGGCCCTGCGGGGCTTCGACGAACGGGCGGCGCTACGGCGGGTGCGCTGCCCGCGCCTGTGCTTCGCCGGCTCGGCGGACACGATCCCCTACGGGGAGGGGTGGGGTGACGTCACCGTCGACATCGCGGGCGCCGTCGCCTCCGGGCGGGCGGAGATGGAAGCCGCCGGCTGGGAGGTCCGCCTTCTCGACGGCCTCGACCATACGCGGGCCATGCAGCCGGAGAACGTCCTTCCGGTGCTGCTTCCCTGGCTGACCTCACGCCTGGGCCGGGACGGCGCCGCGCGTCCGGCGAGCTGACGGCTCCCCCCTCCCCCCGTCGGTCAGGTGTCGCCCCGGGGCGTCATCCCGTGCTGCGCGACCCGGTCGCGGAGACGTGCGTCGGGCGGAGTCCGGCCCGGGCGGAGGCAGCCGAGCGGGCCGTTCTCCCGGGGCAACCGAGCGGGCCGTCCTCCCGGGGCAACCGAGTGGACCGTCCTCCCGAGAGGGCACGCCGGCGGGCCGTCGCCCCGGGGCGCACGACCGCTCCCTAGAAGGCGAGGGCCCGCCACCCCATCCGGCTCTCACACACGCCAGCGAACGCACTTCGTCACCCAAGGTGACTTTCGGTCAACCAAGGTGTGCGCAGCATGCGCTCGTACGTGGCACGGGCAGCCATCTCTGGCAACGGCCGGCCGTGACTGGATCCGCCAGGCGGCCGTCACCCCGGGCGAGGAAGGGACGACGTACGTGAGCACGCCCGCCCCGAACCAATCATTCCGTATCGCCAAGTCCCCCGACGTCACCTACGCGGTGTGGGACACCCAGCGCTTCGAAACCGGCCGCAACTCCTGGACTCCCCTGCCCGGCGCCGAGATCGACCTCAAGCTCGGCCAGGGGCGCCCCTCCCTCGGGGCGCTGTTCGTGGCCACGTTCAGCGCCGAGGCCATCTGCTACGCCCCCGACAACAACGGTCTGCTCAAGGCGACCGTCTTCTTCGGCGACGACCAGGCGGAACCCGTCAGCGACAACCACCGCTACGTGACCGCCCGGGGCGGTGCCGAGTGGAACAGCCACACGTTGATCCGTACGGCACGCTTCGAGCCCGACCTCGCGGTGCGGGACGTGACCGCGCGGGTGAAGCTGTGGGCCAGCGAGGAGGACACCGGCGGTGTGCAGAACTGGGTGCTGAAGATCGAGCGCTTCAACCTCTGACGGAACCGAGGGGGGCGAGAGAAACCGGAGGGGGGAAAGTGAACGACGACCAGGTCACCTTCTACACGGGGCGCGATTACACAGGGGACGCCCACACCTACGACATCGGCGCCGAAGTCAGGTTCACCCGGGAAGACCCGCTCAACGACGCGTTCCTGTCCGTGAAAGTCGGGCGCAGGGCCCGCGTCCTCGCCTGGCAGCACGGCAGTCAGCGGGGCGAGTACCGCGAGTGGGAGTCCGATCGGCCGGACATCGCCGACATCGGCGGTCTGACGCGGTTCAAGGTCACCGACAACAGCGTCCCGGCGGAGCGCTACGACGTGGCCCCCGGCGGGCCGCCGGACGTACTCCTCGTGCCGGGCGGCGGTGCCGGGTTCCCCGGAGTGGTCGTGCGGAACACCGGCGTGACCCCGGTCGGCAGCCGGACCGTCACCGCGGAACTGCCCGCGGACAAGGGACTCCAGTGGGGCGTCACGGGGCTGCCGGACTACCAACTGACGCTCCTGGACGGCGGGGTGTACCCCGGAACGCTCTCCTCCGACGGGCGGACGCTCTTCTTCGACGGCGTCGCCCTCGACATCCCGCCGCACGGCGAGCGGGTGATGTGGGTCGCCGTCGGCGCCGTCGGCCAGGCGCTCTCCACGCGCACCGCCCTGCGCTTCACCGTCGGCGAGCGGTCCTCCGACTCCACGCCCGTGCGCGTCAGCAGGTCGCCGTTCGCCGTCGAGCCCGGCGGGCCCCCGGACGTCGTCCTGCACCGGGGCGGAGCCGTCGGCTACCCGGGCGTCAGGCTGACCGCCGGCGCGAACGACCCGTCGCCGCCGCAGACCGTGACCGTCACCCTCCCCCCGGACACCCGGCTGGTGTGGGGGCGGCCCGGGCACCCGGACGACCAGTTGACCGTCCTCGACGAGCACGGCACGGCCACGGTGTACACCGGGAAGTTTTCGGAGGACGGGCGGACCCTCACCTTCGAGGACGTCGGCCCCGGGCTGTCCGGCGCGGGATCCCACTCCGTCATGTGGGTCGACGTCAGCGCGGCCGAGGACGCCGAAATCGCCCGTACCGCCCTGTCGTTCACCGTCGGCGAGCGGGAATCCGCCTCCACGCCCGTGATCGTCGCGGCTCCGCCCGCGTTCGCGGTGGAGCCCGGCGGGCCACCCGACGTCACCGTCGGACGGGGCGGTCCGCCCCACTACGGCTACCCGGGCGTGCGGGTGCGGAACACGGGCTCGTCCCCGCTGGTCGCCGACGTGAAGGTGACCGCCACGCTGCCGGACGGGCGCGGGCTGGCGTTCGCCGCCGAAGGCGGGCCCGACTACCTGCTGACCGTGTGGTGCCCGGACACCGGGGAGGTGCGTTACCCCGGCCGCCGCTCGGACGACGAACAGTCGCTCACGGTCGACAGGGCCCGTCTGAGCGCACCCGCCGGAGGAACGGTCACGCTGTGGGTGGCGATCGCGGCCGCCCCGCACGCTCCGGTCGGCAGCACGGCGCTCGCCTTCGCCGTCGGCGACGAGGAGTCGGCCTCCACCCCCGTCCACGTCACCGCGGCCCCCGGGGAATGAGACGCACCGCGCCCGCCCTCCCGGCGTGGGCACGGCACCGGCGCCTCCACCCGGGGCCCGGTGGCGTGGCCACACCGCGTTCCCCCCAGTGTCGTACCTCCCGGAGGGAGTACTCCCACGTGAACACGGTGGCGCCCCACCGACCCAGACCCGCCCCCACGCCCACGCCGCCGGAGTCCATGACCATCGCGGCCCGGGTGTACGGCTATCCGCCGACCCACAACGCGGGCTCCGAGTGGATGCTGCACTCGATGCTCCGCCCCCTGGCCGAACGCGGCCACCGGGTGACGGTCTGGCTCTCGCACCCCGGAGAGATCGAGAAGAGCTACGAGATCGACGGGGTGCACGTCGTCCCGTACCAGGAGGGCCTCGACTTCGCCGCGCGGGCCCGGCGGGCGGACCTGCTGCTGTCCCACTTCGAGAACGTCCCGATCGTCGCGGGTCTCGCCCGGGAGCACCGCATACCCGTGGCCGTGATCTGCCACGACGACTTCTCCACGAGCTTCCACAACGCGGCCGGCGCCGACCTGGTCGTCTACAACAGCGAGTGGATCCGGCGGGAAGGCGAGGTCTTCTACGCCCACTACCCGCCGGAGTTCCTGCCGAGGGAGAGCATCGTCGTCCGCCCGCCCGTGATCGCGGAGGAGTACCGCACCGAGCCCGGTGACCACGCGACCCTCGTCAACCTCAACCCCGACAAGGGAGGAGACCTCTTCTGGCAGATCGCGGCGTGGACCCCGGAGTGGCGGTTCCTGGGCGTCCGCGGCGCGTACGGACAGCAGATCATGCCGCCGCCGCGGCTGCCCAACTGCGAGGTCGTCGACGGCGTGCCCGGGCACCGGATGCGGGAGCACGTCTACGGCCGGGCGCGCGTGGTGCTGATGCCGAGCCTGTACGAGTCCTGGGGGCGGGTGGCGGTGGAGGCGTTCGCCTCCGGCATCCCCGTGATCGCCCACCCCACCCCGGGGCTCGTCGAATCCCTCGGCGACGCCGGCATCTTCGCCTACCGCGACGACCTCAACGCCTGGATCCACGCCCTGATGTCCCTGAAGGACCCGGCCGACTGGGAGCGCGCCTCCCGCCGCGCCCGGGCCCGCTCCGACGTGCTGAGCGCCGTGCCCGACATCGACGTCTGGTGCGACGCGGTGGAGTCGTTCCGGAAGACGCGCCGGAGGAGGTGCCTGTGAGACCGCCGCGCGCCGGCGGCCCCACGGGCGCCTCCGGCGCGCGGTCACACGACCGCGGCGGCACGGCCACGGCCCGCCGCGCCGGTGAAACGGCGGCGTAACGCACGCGCCGTACCGTCGTGCGGATGAGCGCGCAGACGACCGGTCACCAGGCCGGCCCGGGCGCCCGGGTCCGCCCCGGCGTCGAGGAGGACCTGGCGGAACTGACCCGGATCTACAACCACTACGTCATCGGGACGCCGGTCACCTTCGACATCGAGCCGTTCACCGTGGACCGGCGGCGTCCGTGGCTGCTGGAGCATCCGGACTCGGGGCCGCACCGGCTGCTGGTGGCCGAGCGGGGCGGGACACTCCTCGGGTACGCGACGAGCAGCGCCTTCCGCCCGAAGCACGCGTACGCGACGTCCGTGGAGACCACCGTGTACGTGGCGCCGGAGCACGTGGGGCACGGCGTCGGGGGGCTGTTGTACGCCGCGCTGTTCGAGGTGCTGGAGCGGGAGGACGTGCACATGGCGCTCGCCGGGGTCACCGTGCCCAACGAGGCGTCCCGGCGGCTCCACCAGCGCTTCGGGTTCCGGCCCGTCGGCGTCTACGCGGAGGTGGGCCGCAAGTTCGGGAGGTACTGGGACGTGGAGTGGTTCCAGAAGCGGCTGTCCCGGCAGCGGTGACGGCGGCCGGGGTGTCACCCGGCGCGGCCCGCGAGCGCGTCGAGTTCGGGGCGGGTGAGGCCGGTCAGCCGGGCGACCTCCGCGCCGTCGGCCGCGCCGCAGTCGGCCGCGCGGAGGAGGAAGCCGCTCAGGGCGCGGGCCGTCGCGGGTTCGTCGAGGACGGCGCCGCCGGCCTCGCCGTGCGCGTAGGCCGCGAGCCGGGCGGCGGCGGGTCCGAGGCCCTCGCGGTAGAAGCCGTAGACCGCCGCGTAGCGGCTGGGCAGGTGGGCGGGGTGCATGTCCCAGCCCTGGTAGTAGGCGCGGGCCAGCGCCCGGCGCACCAGCGCGTGGTGGTGGCGCCAGGCCGCGTGGACGCGCTCCCTCGGGCCCACCGGGAGGATGTTCGTCGAGCCGTCGGAGAGGCGGACGCCCGTACCCGCCACGGCGACCTGCATGACGGCCTTGGCGTGGTCGGCGGCCGGGTGGTCGGGGGCCTGGTGCGCGGGGGCGACGCCGCAGGCGGCGCTGTAGTCGAACGTGCCGTAGTGCAGGGCGCTCACCCGGCCCTCCCCCGCGTCCAGCAGCCGGGCGACGGTGGCGCGGCCGTCCGGGCCGAGGATCGCCTGCGCCGTCTCGATCTGGACCTCGAAGCGGATCCGGCCCGCGTCCAGGCCGTGCGCCTTCTCGAACTCCCCGGTGACCTCCGCCATGGCCGCCACCTGTTCCGCGTGGCTCACCTTGGGCAGCGTCAGCACCAGCCCCGCGGGCAGCCGTCCACCGGCGGCGGCCAGCAGGCGGGTGAGGAAGACGTCGAGGGTGCGGACGCCCCGGTCCCGGACCGCCGCCTCCATGCACTTGGCGCGGATGCCGACGAAGGACGGCCCGCCGCCGTCGGCCGCCCACGCCGCCGTCAACTCGGCGGCGCGGCAAGCCGCTTCGTCCTCTTCCGCGTCGGAGCGGTGGCCGTAGCCGTCCTCGAAGTCGATCCGCAGGTCCTCCACCGGCTCCCGGGCGAGCTTGGCCCGGACGCGGTCGTGGACGGCGGCGGTCTCGGGGCCGTCCGGGAGGCCGAGCGCGGCGGCCAGCGCCTCCGCGTCGGGCGCGTGCTCGTCGAGGGCGGCCAGGGCCCGTTCGCCCCACGACCGGACCGTGTCGGCGGCGACGACGTCGGCGGGGACGTAGACGGTGTGGACGGGCTGCCGGGTGCCGGGGTCGCCGGGGTAGCGGCGCGCGAGGTCGGCGTCCACGCCGGCGAGCCGGGCCGTCAGGCGTTCCGTCAGCGTGCTGTCGAAGGTCGTCGCCGCGCTCCGCCGCACAGGTCCCCACCCGCCATCTCGCCGCCGGGAGTTCAACAGTTCGTTGAAGCTAGCCGTGTCCCCGCCCGGCGGTCAACACCCCCGGGAACGCGACGGGCTCCCGCACGCCGCCGCGCGCGGGAGCCCTGAGCGGCCCTGAGGGGAGGATCAGCCCTTGCGGGCCTTGATCTCCTCGGTGAGCTGCGGGACGACCTCGAAGAGGTCGCCGACGACGCCGTAGTCGACCAGCTCGAAGATCGGCGCCTCTTCGTCCTTGTTGATGGCGACGATCGTCTTCGAGGTCTGCATGCCGGCCCGGTGCTGGATGGCGCCGGAGATGCCCGCCGCGATGTACAGCTGCGGGGAGACCGACTTGCCGGTCTGGCCGACCTGGTTGGTGTGCGGGTACCAGCCGGCGTCCACCGCGGCGCGGGAGGCGCCGACGGCACCGCCGAGGGAGTCGGCGAGGGCCTCGATGAGCGGGAAGTTCTCGGCGCCGTTGACGCCGCGGCCGCCGGAGACCACGATCGCGGCCTCGGTCAGCTCGGGGCGGCCGGTCGACTCGCGCGGGGTGCGGGAGACGACCTTGGTGCCGGTGGCCAGCTCGCCGAAGGAGACGGAGAGCTGCTCGACCGTGCCCGCGGCCGGGGCGGCCTCGGGAGCGGCGGAGTTGGGCTTGACGGTGATGACCGGGGTGCCCTTGGTGACGCGGGACTTGGTGGAGTACGAGGCCGCGAAGACGGACTGCGTGGCCACCGGGCCCTCGTCGCCGGCCTCCAGGTCGACGGCGTCGGTGATGAGGCCGCCGCCGACGCGGAGCGCGAGGCGGGCCGCGATCTCCTTGCCCTCGGCGGAGGACGGGACGAGCACGGCGGCCGGCTGGACGGCCTCGTACGCGGCCTGGAGCGCGTCGACCTTGGGGACGACCAGGTAGTCGGCGAACTCGGCGGCGTCGGCGGCCAGCACCTTGACGGCGCCGTGCTCGCCGAGCACCTTCGCGGCCTCGTCGGCGCCGGCGCCGAGGTGGACGGCGACGGGCTCGCCGATGCGGCGGGCGAGGGTGAGCAGTTCGAGGGTGGGCTTGCGGACGGCGCCGTCCACGTGGTCTACGTAGACGAGGACTTCAGCCATGGCGTTGCTCTCCTGCGAGAAGTGTGAGGGCGGTTGAGTGGGGGCCGGGTCGGACGTCTTCCGGCCGGGGCCGGGCGGACGTCGCGTCCGCTCAGACGAACTTCCGGCCCGCGAGGCTCAGACGAACTTCTGGCCCGCGAGGAACTCGGCGAGCTGCTTGCCGCCCTCGCCCTCGTCCTTGACGATCGTGCCGGCCGTGCGGGCCGGGCGCTCGGCGGCGCTGTCGACCTTGGTCCAGGCGCCGTCCAGGCCGACCTCGTCGGCCTCGATGCCGAGGTCGGAGAGGTCCAGGGACTCCACCGGCTTCTTCTTCGCGGCCATGATGCCCTTGAAGGAGGGGTAACGCGCCTCGCCCGACTGGTCGGTGACGGAGACGACGGCCGGGAGGGCGGCCTCCAGCTGCTCGGTGGCGGCGTCGCCGTCGCGGCGGCCGGTCACCTTGCCGTCCTCGACCTTGACCTCGGAGAGCAGGGAGACCTGCGGGACGCCCAGGCGCTCGGCGAGGAGGGCCGGGAGCACGCCCATGCCGCCGTCGGTGGAGGCCATGCCGCAGACGACCAGGTCGTAGCCGACGTGCTCGACGGCCTTGGCGAGCACCAGCGAGGTGCCCATGACGTCGGTGCCGTGCAGGTCGTCGTCCTCGACGTGGACGGCCTTGTGCGCCCCCATGGACAGCGCCTTGCGGAGCGCGTCCTTGGCGTCCTCGGGGCCGACGGTGAGCACGGTGATCTCCGCGTCGTCGGCCTCGTCGGCGATCTGCAGCGCCTGCTCGACCGCGTACTCGTCGAGCTCCGAGAGCAGGCCGTCCACGTCGTCGCGGTCGACGGTCAGGTCCTCGGCGAAGTGCCGGTCGCCGGTGGCGTCGGGCACGTACTTCACACAGACAACGATCCTCAAGCTCACGCCGGCTCTCCTACTGCATCGTCTCTTCGTAGCTGCCTTGGCAGGCAGCATAGGCGCCTTGGGCGGCGGATCCCGGTCGGGGTCGGTCACGCCCACACCGGAATGTTACTCGTCAGTACATCGAGCGTGTCACCCGAGCGCAAGGCCGTTGACCTGTGATGTGCCCAACGCGCGGGGCAGGGACGTCTCAGTCCCGCAAACCGTTGAAGCGCCCCTGGTGGTAGAGGAGGGGACGGCCGGTTCCGGTGTCGTCGCCCGCCACCGCCTCGGCGAGGACGAGGCAGTGGTCCCCGGCGGGCACCCGGGCCACCACCCGGCACACCAGCCACGCCAGGACCCCCTCCAGCAGGGGCACCCCCTCCGGGCCGGGGCGCCATCGGGTGGGCGCGGCGAACCGGTCGGCGCCGCTGCGGGCGAAGACGGCGGCCAGCTCCCGCTGGTGCTCGCCGAGTATGTGGACGCCGACATGCTCGGCGTCGGCCAGGACGGGCCAGCTGGACGAGCCGGTGCCGACGCCGAAGGAGACGATCGGGGGCTCGGCGGCCACGGAGGTGAGGGAGGTCGCGGTGAATCCCACGGGGCGGTCGCCCCGCGCGGTGATCACGGCGACGCCGGCGGCGTGCCGGCGGAAGACCGAGCGCAGCAGCGCGGGCCCGGCGGTGCGGAGGGTGCTGAGGTCGGGTGAGGCCGGCATGGACTGTCCCCTTCGGGTTCGAGCCGGAGTGGTGCGGTCGCGGGTACTCACGGGCTCGGACAGCGCGCGCCGGCTGTCACCGGTACGTCCACGTACGTGTCTAACTGCGAGAGAAGTCCAGGCCACATGGCGTCACCTTGGCGAGGCGCGGCGAGCGGCGTCAAGGGCCGCCGGGCGGATGGGATTCGGATCACGGTGATCCGCGTCACGAGGCACCCATCGCCGCCCCGAGCGCGGCGATGACGTGCGCCTTCCGGGGTTCGCCCACGGCGCGGCGCACCACGCGGCCGTCGGCGTCGAGGACGAGAACGGTGGGTGTCGCGGAGATGTCCAGGGCTCTGACGAGCCCGAGCCGGGCCTCGGCGTCGATCTCGACGTGGACGACGCCGTCGACCATCGCCGCCACGTCGGCGAGCACCCGCCGGGTGGCCCGGCAGGGCTGGCAGAACGCGCTGGAGAACTGCACGAGGGTGGCCCGCTCGCCCGGCTCGGTCCCGAGCTCCGCGGCGCCCAGCCGCACCCGGCGGCCGGGCGCGCCGTCTTCTTCCCGTTCCCGCACGTCCACTGTTCCGTCCTTACGTTCACATCGCCCCGTCCGGGGCATCCGCTGCCGTGACGCGGTCGTCCGCCCCGCGCGGCGGCCGCGGCTCCCCGTCCCCACGGTCCGACGCGGTGTCCGCACCGCGCCGTTCCGTCCAGCGCCGCACCCACCGGAGGAATTCCCGCCGAAACGCCCACCGCCGACTTCCCCTACTCCGACAAAACGGACGACGTGATGAGGATCTCCCGGCGGAGACCCGCCGCCGACTGGCCCGCGGGCCGGACATTCGGGCACGATCTGCCGGAAGCCGCCACCCTACGGCTGCGTAACTTCAGCGGGAGCATCCTCCCCAGGCCCCCGAAGGACATTCCCGATATGGCAGAGCTCGTCTACCCCCCGGTGATCGGCGCCGTCCGCACCCTGTTCAAGGCCGCCGACCTGCGCCTCGACGTCCAGGGCACCGAGCACGTGCCACAGCGCGGCGGGGCGGTGCTGGTGAGCAACCACATCGGCTACCTCGACTTCCTCTTCTGCGGGCTCGCCGCCCGCCCGGCCAAGCGACTGGTGCGCTTTATGGCGAAGGAGCCGGTCTTCCGGCACAAGGTCTCGGGACCGCTGATGCGGGCGATGAAGCACATCCCCGTCGACCGCTCGGCCGGGCTCGACGCCTACAAGCACGCGCTCTCGGCCCTGCGCTCCGGCGAGATCGTCGGGGTGTTCCCGGAAGCGACCATCTCCCCCTCCTTCACCCTGAAGACCTTCAAGACGGGCGCGGCGCGGCTCGCCCAGGAGGCCGGGGTCCCGCTGCTGCCGATGGCCCTGTGGGGCACGCAGCGCCTGTGGACCAAGGGCCGCAAGCGGGACCTGGGGCGGAGCCATATACCCGTGGCGATCCGGGTGGGCGCCCCCGTCGAGGCCGATCCGGACGAGCCCGCCGAGAAGGTCACCGAGCGGCTGCGGGCGCGGGTGCAGGAGCTCCTGGAGGCGGCACAGCGGGCGTATCCGGTCCGGTCCAAGGGCCCGGACGACACCTGGTGGATCCCGGCCCACCTGGGCGGCACGGCCCCGACGCCCGCGCAGGTGGCGGCGCTGGAAGGCGTCTGAGGGCCCTGGAAGGCCCGGGGCGGCCGAGGGGCGCCCCGGACCGCCGGCTCCCGGGAGGAGCGCGTAGAAGGCCCCGCACCGGACCGGTGCGGGGCCTTCTACGCGCTGTGGAGAGCCCGGGTCAGCCCCGGGTCATCTCCTCCTTCACCAGGGCGACGAACGCGTCCACGTCGTCCTCCGTGGTGTCGAAGGAGCACATCCAGCGGACATCGCCCGCCGTCTCGTCCCAGAAGTAGAAGCGGTAGCGCTTCTGGAGGCGCTCGCTCACCTCGCGCGGGAGGCGGGCGAAGACGGCGTTCGACTCGACGGGGTGCAGCACCTCGACGCCGTCCACCGCGCGGACGCCCTCGGCGAGGCGGGCGGCCATGGCGTTGGCGTGGGAAGCGCCGCGCAGCCAGAGGTCGCCGGCCAGCAGGGCCTCGAACTGCACCGAGACGAAGCGCATCTTGGAGGCGAGCTGCATCGACAGCTTGCGCAGGTGCTTCATCGCCTTGACCGCGCCGGGGTTCAGCACGACGACGCACTCGCCGAACAGCAGACCGTTCTTGGTGCCGCCGAAGGAGAGCAGGTCGACGCCGGCGTCGGTGGTGAAGGCACGCAGCGGGACGCCCAGCGTGGCCGCCGCGTTGGCGGCCCGCGAGCCGTCCAGGTGGACCTTCATCCCCCGCTCGTGGGCGTGGTCGCAGATCTCCCGGATCTCCTCGGGCGTGTAGCAGGTGCCGAGTTCGGTGGTCTGGGCGATCGAGACGACCTGCGGCTGGGCCCGGTGCTCGTCGTCCCAGCCCCACGCCTCGCGGTCGATGAGCTCGGGCGTGAGCTTGCCGTGCGGGGTGGGCACGGTCAGCAGCTTGAGCCCGCCGACGCGCTCGGGCGCGCCGCACTCGTCGACGTTGATGTGCGCCGAGTCGGCACAGATCACCGCGCCCCACCGCTCGGTCACCGCCTGGAGGGCGACGACGTTGGCGCCGGTGCCGTTGAAGACGGGGAACGCCTCGGCGGTGGGACCGAAGTGGGAGCGGAACACCTCCTGGAGATGGGCGGTGTACTCGTCCTCCCCGTACGCGATCTGGTGGCCCCCGTTGGCGAGGGCGAGGGCCGCGAGGACCTCCGGGTGCGCGCCGGCGTAGTTGTCGCTGGCGAAGCCGCGGGCCCGGGGGTCGTGCCGGCGTATCGCGTCGGTCTCGCTCAGGGTTGGGGAGTCAGCCACAGACGGGTTCCGTTCACTTCGGTGGCGGGCTTCTCCCAGACGCCGACGATGGCCTCGGCCAGGTCCTTGACGTCGGTGAAACCCGCGAACTTCGCGTTGGGGCGCTCGGCGCGCATGGCGTCGTGCACCAGCGCCTTGATGATCACTACGGTGGCGGCGGCGGACGGACCGCCGCCCTCGGCGGGGTCGCCGCCGGCCTTGCGGAAGGCGTCGCCCAGGGCGAGGGTCCACGCCTCGGCCGCGGACTTGGCGGCGGCGTACGCGGCGTTGCCCGCGGTGGGCTTGCTCGCGCCGGCCGCGCTGACCAGCACGTACCGGCCGTTGCCGCTGCGGTTGAGGGCGCCCTCGAAGGCCAGCGAGGTGTGCTGGACCGTACGGACGAGCAGCTTCTCCAGCAGCTCCCAGTCGGCGAGGTCCGTCTCGGCGAAGGTGGCCGAGCCGCGCCAGCCGCCCACCAGGTGGACCAGGCCGTCGACGCGCCCGAACTCCTTCTCCGTGCGCTCGGCCCAGGCGCGGGTGGCGTCCAGGTCGAGCAGGTCCACGGTGTCGCCGATGACGGTGGCGCCGCCGTGGGCGTAGCGGGCCGCGTCCACCGCCTCGGCGAGGCGGGCCGCGTCCGCGTCGGCGGCGACGACCGTCGCTCCCGCCTCGGCCAGCTTCAGCAGGGCCGCGCGGCCCGCCGGGCCGGCGGCTCCCGCCACCGCCACGACGGCGCCGTCCAGCCGGCCGTCGCCGTTGGTCGGAGTGCTCATGGTCATCGCCTCCTCGTGCCCCTCTTGCCTGGTCACGCCGCCACCTTCGCGGTGCTGTCGGCGGTGATCCCCTTGGTCGAGGCGATCACGGTACGCAGCTTCTTGGCAAGGGCCTCGTAGAACATGCTGAGGGGGAACTCGTCCGGAAGCACGTCGTCCACGAGCTTGCGCGGCGGCAGGCTCAGGTCGAGGGCGTCCGGGCCCTTGGCCCAGGTGGAGCCGGGGTGCGGGGCGAGGTACGTCGAGACGAGCTCGTAGGCGGCGAGCCAGTGGACGAGCTTGGGCCGGTCGATGCCGTCGCGGTACAGCTTCTCGATCTCGCCGCACAGCTGGTTGGTGACCAGCGGGGCCCGGTCCCAGTCGATGTGGAGGGTGTTGTCCGTCCAGCGTACGACGTCGTGCCGGTGCAGGTAGGCGAAGAGGAGCTGGCCGCCGAGGCCGTCGTAGTTGCGGACGCGCTCGCCGGTGACCGGGAAGCGGAACATCCGGTCGAAGAGCACGGCGTACTGCACGTCGCGGCCCTGGGCGTAGCCGTCGGCCTCCAGCTTCACGGCCTCCTTGAAGGCGGTGAGGTCGCAGCGCAGCTCCTCCAGGCCGTACATCCAGAACGGCTGCCGCTGCTTGATCATGAAGGGGTCGAACGGGAGGTCGCCGTGGCTGTGCGTCCGGTCGTGGACCATGTCCCAGAGGACGAACGCCTGCTGGCAGCGCTCCTGGTCGTCCAGCATGGCGGCGATGTCGTCCGGGAGCTCCAGGCCGAGGATGTCCACGGCCGCCTCGGTCACCCGGCGGAAGCGGGCGGCCTCGCGGTCGCAGAAGATGCCGCCCCAGGTGAAGCGGTCCGGGGCCTCGCGGACGGCGATGGTCTCCGGGAAGAGGACCGCCGAGTTGGTGTCGTAGCCCGCGGTGAAGTCCTCGAAGGTGATGCCGAGGAAGAGGGGGTTGTCGTAGCGGGTGCGCTCCAGCTCGGCGAGCCACTCGGGCCACACCACGCGCAGGACGACGGCCTCCAGGTTGCGGTCCGGGTTGCCGTTCTGGGTGTACATGGGGAAGACGACCAGGTGCTGCCGGCCGTCGACGCGCCGCTCGGCGGGGCGGAAGGCGAGCAGCGCGTCCAGGAAGTCCGGCACGCCGAACCCGGAGTCCGCCCATTTCCGCAGGTCGGAGACGAGGGCGGCGTGGTACGCGGCGTCGTGCGGGAGGAGCGGCGAGAGCTGCTCGACGGCGGTGACGATACGTTCCGTCTCGGCCCGTACGAGATCGCCCGGGGGCGCGCCGTCGGCCTCCAGGTCGATCGAGCCGTCGGCGGACTGCCATGGCCTGATGGTCTCGACGGCGTCCTTGAGCTGCGTCCAGGCGGGGTGCCCGGTGACGCTCTCCACGGACGCCTCGGACGATTCGTCGGCGGCTATCGCCCTTGACGCGAGAATTTCCGTCATGACAACCCCTTCCCTGGAGAACCTGGCGTTAAGACACCGTATCCATGCGCGGTTCTTCTCCTCAAGGGGTGCTGCTGCAAATTATCCTGCGGGGCCCGGGGGGCCGCCGCCGTTTTTCCTGTCGGGGGCTGCCGTTCGCGTGTGGTTGCCGGATGCAGAGCGTCCGCCTCCGGTGGCTGCCCGTCGCCGGCGGGCGACGGGAGCCGGGGGCGGCGGCATGGCAGGCGATGGACGTGTAGGTGGCGAACGAC
>NZ_JBPQTX010000164.1:0-15646 GCF_051386555.1 Streptomyces sp. URMC 126 | reverse complement strand
GGCCGGAACCCCTCGGAAGGGGTTCCGGCCCGGCGGAAGGGCACAATCCGGCCGTCCGGCCGTCACCGACGGCCGTCGGCGCAGGCCGTCAGCGGACCTCGGAGATCTCCGGGCCGCGCTGGAGACGCTCCACGCCCCCGGCGAACCGGGAGCCCTGCTGCTCGTCCTGCATGCCCTCGGCGACCATCTGGGCGTCGTCGGGCAGCTTCAGGACGATCGGGTCGCGGGGCGCCATCGGCGACTCGCCGCGCACCACGACGGTGTCCCGGAAGATCTGCTCCAGCATGCCGGCGGTCTGCGGCTGCACCGCGCCCTGGCCCGAGATCACACCGCGCAGGAACCAGCGCGGCCCGTCACAGCCCACGAAGCGCACCAGCTGCACCCCGTTCGTCCCGTCCGGGAGGGCGACGGGCACCTGCGCCCGCAGCTCCCAGCCCAGCGGGCCCTGCACCTCGTCCACGACACCGCCCTGCTGGGTGATGCCGCCGGCGATCTCGTCCCGCACCTCGTGCCAGATGCCCTCGCGCTTGGGGGCGGCGAACGCCTGGAGCTGCACCGCGCTGTCGCGCAGCACCACTGTCGCGGCGACGATCGCGTCCCCGGCGACCTCGACCCGCAGCTCCATTCCCTCGACGCCCGGCACGAACAGGCCGCCCAGGTCGACCCGGCCCTCGGCGGGTGCGTGGACCTCGGAGACGTCCCACGGCCCGTCCGGGCGCGGCTCCGGCTCCAGCCGGACCCGGCTCTCGGCCGCGGCGTCCTGTACGGACTCCGCGTCCTCCGCGGACTCCTCGGAGGTCACGTCGTCGAACTGCTCGACGGCGTCCTCGCTGCGCTTGCGGCGACGACCGAACACGTCACTGTCCTTCCCGGTCAGAGGCGACCGAAGCGAATCCATGCCCCACGGCGGCGTGGCCCCCGGTGGACCCGAAGCCCCCTTCGCCCCGCGCCGAGCCGGGAAGCTCCGCCACCTCGTGGAAGCGGACCTTCTCGACCTGCTGGACAACCAACTGGGCAACGCGGTCGAACCTCTCGAACCGCACGCTCTCGCGCGGATCCAGATTGACCACGATCACCTTGATCTCTCCACGGTACCCGGCATCGATGGTCCCCGGGGCGTTCACCATGGAGACCCCGCACCGGGCCGCGAGGCCCGAACGCGGATGCACGAAGGCCGCATACCCATCGGGCAGCGCGATCGACACCCCCGTGGGGAGAACGGCACGCTCGCCGGGGGCCAGCACGGCCGCCTCGGTGGTCACCAGATCGCAGCCGGCGTCGCCGGGGTGACCGTAGGCGGGGACCGGCACCTCGGGGTCCAGGCGGCGGATCAGGACGTCGACCGGCTCACGGCTCACGGGTTCACCTCGAAGGCTCGGACGACCTTGACCTGGTCGGGATCGGCGAGCGCCGCGTTGATCTCTTCCGCGCGGCCGTTGTTGATGAAGTGCTCGACCTTGACCTCGATGAAGACCGCGTCCGCGCGGACCGCGACCGGCCCCTCGGGACCGCCGAGCCGCCCGGTGGCCGTGCAGTAGATCTTGCGGTGGTGGACGGCGACGGCCTTCGCCTCCAGGTACAGCACGCTGTCCACGGGGACGGGCAGCAGGAAGTCCGTCTCCAGCCGGCCGGTGACGGCGATGACCCGGGTCAGCCAGTTCAGCGACCCCAGGGTCTCGTCCAAGGCCGTCGCCAGTACGCCGCCGTGCGCCAGACCGGGGGCTCCCTGGTGGGCCTCCTTGACCCGGAACTCGGCCGTCACGGCGACGCCCTCGCCGGCCCGCACCTCCAGGTGCAGACCGTGCGGCACGCCCTGGCCGCAGCCGAAGCAGTTCTCGTAGTGCGCCCCGATGACCTCGCCCGGCGCGGGGGCCTCGGGGTGCCGCACCGGCGGCCCGGCGTCGGCCGGCGGTGTCAGCGCTGTCGTTCGTCCACTCACAGGGGCTGACCTTACCCGCGCCAGCGGTGCCCGGTCCCGCCCGTGCCAAGCTTGAGACCATGCAGCACTACGAAGAACGCCTGACCGCGCCCCGCTCCTGGTGGGTCATCGCGGCTCTCATCGGGGTGGCCACGGCCCTGATCACGCTGCCGCTCGGCACCATCCCGATGCTGGGGGGGCTGGTCGTCGGCGGGGCGCTGGCGACGATCGCCGTGAGCGCCTACGGCTCGGCGCGGATCCGGGTGGTGGGCGACACCCTGCTGGCCGGGGACGCGCGGATCCCCTGCGCGGCGCTGGGCACCGCCGAGGCCCTCGACGCGGAGCAGGCCCTGGCCTGGCGCACCCACAAGGCCGACAGCCGGGCGTTCATGCTGCTGCGCGGCTATGTGCCGACCGCCCTGCGGATCGAGGTCACCGACCCGGCCGACCCGACGCCGTACCTGTACCTGTCGACGCGCTCCCCCGAGCGGCTGGCGGCGGCCGTGGCGGCCGCGCGGGCGAACAGCGGGGCCGAGCGGTCCTGACGGGCTCCGCCCGCCCCGAGGCCGCCGGGAGCCCGCCTCGCAGGCCCCCTAGGGCCCGTCCTGAGGCCCCTCCGGCGGCGGCAGCGCGGCCCAGGACACCTGGCGGCGGCGCAGGTCGGCGCGGACCTTGTCGGCCAGTCTGCGGGTGTCCCGGCGGTTCATGACCGCCCCGACGGTCGCGCCGATCATGAACGGGGCGAGGTTGGGGAGGTTGCGGAAGGTGCGCTTGAGGACCCGCTGGCGCAGTTCGCGGCGGAGCTGCCCGCCGAGCGCCGCGTTGACGCTGGTCGGTTTGGTGACGTCCACCCCGCGTTCGTCGGCCCAGGCGGCGAGGTAGGCGAGGGCGCGCTGGCGCGCCGTGCCGGGCGCCCGGAGGCCGTAGACCTCGTGCAGCTCGGCGATCAGTTTGAGCTCCACGGCCGCGACGCCGACAATCTCGGCGGCGAGCTCGGCCGGCATGGCCGGCGGAACGGGCAGCATGGCCGCCGCCCCGATGCCGGCTCCCACGGTGGACGTGCCGTTGGCGGCGCCGGTCACCAGCTTGTCGGCGATCTCCTCCGGGCCGAGGCCCGGGAACTGGCCGCGCAGGGTGGCCAGATCGCGTACGGGGACGCGGGGGGCGGTGGCGATGATCCGGTCGACGACGGCGGTGAGACCCGCCCGCGCGCCCCGGCTCCATCGCCCGGCCCCGCCCTGGGGAGGCACCCCTTCGGGGGCCCCTTCGTGGCCGCGCGCGGCGGCGAGCGAGGCCTCCGGGCCCCGCTCGGCGTGCGCGCCGGCCGCTTCGTGCGCGCCCGTCACGGCGCGGTCCGGCCGGGCGTCCCCCGTACGCCCAAGAGCCCTGGACCGCCGTGCGAGCCGCTTACGGAACGGTTCCGAGCCTGCCATCGCAGACCCTTGCCTCACTCGCAGTCGCGGCAGATGGGCTGGCCGTTCTTCTCACCGGCCAGCTGGCTGCGGTGGTGCACGAGGAAGCAGCTCATGCAGGTGAACTCGTCGGCCTGCCGGGGCAGGACGCGGACGGACAGCTCCTCGTTGGAAAGGTCCGCGCCCGGCAGCTCCAAGCCCTCTACGGCCTCGAACTCGTCGACGTCGACGGCCGAAGCCGACTTGTCGTTCCGCCGGGACTTGAGTTCCTCGATGCTGTCCTCGTTGACGTCATCGTCGGTCTTGCGTGGGGTGTCGTAGTCCGTTGCCATGTCGCTCTCCCCCTCTGGGTGTCTGCGGTGTCTCCAGCGCACGTAACGCGTGAGAGGCCGGACTTGTGCCCGACCCGAGGCGGAGATTTTGCCTCACATCAAGGTCTGTTACTCAATCGACACCCAACCGCACACCTGAAGAGGTGATCGGATCGGGTGGCGAACCGGACCGTACACGGTCCACAGGCCGCTCGTGGCAGCGCCATCTCCTGTACTTCCCGTGATCAAGACCCCCGGAAACCCCCATTTTCCAGGCGTTACCCCGGGGGATCCGATCACGGAGAGTGGATGGCCGGATGTCCCTCCGTGTGATCGATCACACACGAAGACAGCGTCCATCAGACCGGGAAAATTCCGCCCAAAGCGAACCCGTGTCCGCGCCATTGTCGCAGAATTCCCCGGCCGGCGGAGTCTGTCAGGTCTCGGTCAGGCCGGCAGCACCACCCGCATGACGAGCCCGCCGCCCTCACGGGGCTCCGCGGTGATCCGGCCGCCGTGCGCCCTGGCCACCGACCGCACGATGGACAGGCCGAGGCCCACGCCCTTGTCGCTGCCGGTGCGCTCGGTGCGGAGCCTGCGGAACGGCTCGAAGATGTTGTCCAGCTCGTAGGCGGGGACCACGGGCCCGGTGTTCTCCACCACCAGCACGGCCTCGCCGGGCCGGGACTCGGTGGTGACCTCCACCCAGCCGCCCTCCGGCACGTTGTACCGGACGGCGTTCTGCACCAGGTTCAGCGCGACGCGCTCCAGCAGGACGCCGTTGCCCTGGACGACGGCGGGCGACCGCTCGCCCCGCAGCTCCACGCCCTTGGTCTGGGCCTCGCCGCGGGCCTGGTCGAGCGCCTGGGAGGCCACCTCGGCGAGGTCGACGGGCTTGCGGTCCACGATCTCGTTGTCGCTGCGGGCGAGCAGCAGCAGGCCCTCCACGAGCTGCTCGCTGCGTTCGTTGGTCGCCAGCAGCGTCTTGCCCAGCTGCTGGAGCTCCGGTGACGCCCCGGGGTCGGAGAGGTGGACTTCCAGGAGCGTCCGGTTGATCGCCAGGGGCGTCCGCAACTCGTGCGAGGCGTTGGCCACGAACCGCTGCTGCGCGGTGAAGGCCCGCTCCAGCCGGTCCAGCATCTCGTCGAAGGTGTCCGAGAGCTCCTTCAGCTCGTCGTCCGGGCCGCCCAGCTCGATGCGCCGGGTCAGGTCGGTGGCGGCCACCCGGCGGGCGGTGCGGGTGATCTTGCCGAGCGGCGACAGGACGCGGCCGGCCATGGCGTAGCCGAAGGCGAAGGCGATCACCGCGAGGCCGAGCAGGGCCAGCAGCGAGCGGCGGAGCAGGCCGTTGAGGGCTATGGCGCGCTGGTGGTCCGTACAGGACTTGAGCCAGGCGGTGAACGTGTCCCGGCCGACCTGGCCGCTGGGCGGCGTGGGGCAGGCGTTGCTGGTGGTTTTGAAATCGATGCGGTCGATCTCGAACGGCAGGTAGCTGCCCTCCCGCATGGCGTCCGCCGCCAGCAGGTAGATGATCGTGAGCAGCAGCACGCCCGCCATCAGGAACATCCCGCCGTAGAGCAGGGTGAGCCGTATGCGGATGGTGGGCCGCAGCCAGGGGAAGGGCCGGACGACGGGCTGGCGCGGGTCCCAGGCGGGCCGTGGCGGGGCCGCGGGCCGGGGCGGGGCGGGGCGCCGATGGCTGCCTCGAACGGGGCCCCGGCGCCCCCTCAGTCGCGCCGCAGCGCCTGCGCGAGAGCCGCGCGGGTGGTGATCCCGAGCTTCGGGAAGATCTTGTACAGATGGGCCGCCACCGTGCGCGGGGACAGCCGGAGCCGCTGGCCTATCTCCTTGTTCGTCAGGCCTGTCGCGGCGAGTTCGGCGATGCGCAGTTCCTGTCCGGTGAGCAGGGCGTGGCCGTCGGCGGCCGGGCCGACCGCGTGGCCGGCCGCGCGGAGTTCGCGCGCGCACCGCTCCTCCCAGGGCAGGGCGCGCAGGTCCCGGAACGCCCGGTGGGCCTCGCGCAGGGTGTCGCGTGCCTCGGCGCGGCGGTGTCGCCGGAGCCAGGAGCCGTGGGCCAGCCGCAGCCGGGCGAGTTCGAAGACCCACTGGCCCGCGCCGGGCACCTCGTAGGCGGCCCGGTAGGCGGCGTCCGCCTCGTCGTCGGAGGCGGCGAGCGCGGTGGCCGCCGCGAGCAGGAACGCGTGGTGGGCGGAGATCTCCGCCATCCGCGCCTCCCGTCCGGCGGCCACGTGGGCCCGGGCCTCCGCCCGTCGGCCGGTGTGCACGGCGGCGTCGACGAAGTCGAGGAACGGCAGGTGGAACCAGGGCAGGCCGCGCGGCAGGACGCCGGGCGGGGTGAGCGAGGACAGCTCGCAGTAGGCGTCCTCGTGCCGGCCGTGGGCCAGGGCGGCGAGGGCGTTCAGATGGGTCAGCCGGTCGGTGGCGTACCGCATGCGGGCGCGCACGGCCACCGGCCTGACGAGGTCGTCCATGGCGCGCAGGGCGTCCTCGTCGCCCCGGCCGGCGGCGAAGTGCGCGTAGGCGAGGCGGAACAGCAACGCGTTGCAGTGGTAGCCGAGTTCCTCGGCGACCTCGGCCTCCCGCAGGCAGTCGCCCGCCGCGTCCCAGCGTCCGCGCAGGAAGTCCTGGTAGGAGCGGGCCTTGGCGATGGACCCCTGGGTGGCGTAGGCGTGCTGGCCGGTGAAGCGCCGCCAGAGGTCGTCGTCGGCGAGGTCCACCGCGGAGGCCGTCCACAGCAGCAGCCAGGCGCCGCCGGCTTCTTGCTCCTCGCTCATCTCCGCGACCAGGGCGCGGAGTTCCTCGGACACGCCTTGAGCGGTACGCGCCGGGTCGGACCAGGCGCGGTGGCAGAGCCGGGCCAGCGGGGACATGCCGTCCAGGTGACGTTCCAGGGCCTGCCATGCCCTGGCGTCGTCTGTGTAGGTGGCGGCGAGGAGCAGTTTGAAGCAGACCTGCTCGGCGAGGCCGCCGAAGGACTCGGCGCCGGGCGCGGTGAGCGCGTCCAAGGCTTCGGGGAGGAGGGTGAAGGAGGACGCGAAGTCGACGCGGTGGCCCTGGTCGACGTACACCGTCGCGTACGCGAACAGGGGTGCCGCGTCCGGCGGTACGGGGCCCCGGCTCAGCTCCTCCACCAGCCGCGCGGTGTACCGGAGCCGGCCGCCGTGGGCGGCCATGACCGCCGCCCAGGTCAGCCGGCGGGCGCGGGCGGCGGGGTCGGTGCTCAGGGCTGCCGCCCGGTCGAGCAACAGGGCCCCTTCGGCGGCGCCGCCGCGCCGGGCGATCCGCCCGCCCGCCTCCTGGAGGCGGGCGGCGAGGCCCGCGTCGGGTACGAGGGCGGCGGACGCCTCGTGGACGAGCCTGCGGGGGTCGTCGGCGCCCAGGGCGGCCGCCAGTTGCCGGTGCGCGGCACGGAGTTCGGAGCGGCGGGCGGTGGACAGCACGGCGGCGCGGACCAGCGGATGCCGGAACACGAGCCGCCCGGAGGCGTCCAGGCGGGCGAGCCCACTGGCCTCGATCTCGTCGAGCACGGCTTCGGCGGCGCGGGGGTCTGCGGGGTCTGCGGGGGTGCCGGCAGCTCCGGTGGTCACGGCGGCTTCGGCGGCCCCGAAGGGGCCGGCGGCGTCGGAGGGGCCGGCGGCGTCGGTGTCCCAAATGGCTCCGGCGCTCCCGGTAGTCCGGGTGTCCGTGACGGCTCCGGCGCCTGCCTCGACTCGTTCGCCTCCCGCGACTCGTGCGGCTCCCTCGACTGCTACGACTTCCTCGACTTGTACGGCTCCCCCGTCTCGTGCGGCCCCGGCGCCTCCAGCACCTCCGTCGGTTCCCCCGGCCCTCGCCGCTTCGGCGGCCGTGCTCACACCGGCAACCCCGGCAATCCCGGCAGCCCCTCCCGCCACCCCGGCTGTTCCCGCCGCTCCCGCTATCCCCGCCACCCCGGCGGCCGCGTGTGCCCACGCGCCGCCGGTCTCGCCGGCCGTGGTGCCGCCGAGGGCGGCCAGTAGCAGTGTGCGGGCCGCCGGGGCGGTGAGAGCGCGGAGCCGGCCGGTGAACAGCCGCTCCAGCCGCTGCCCGAGGGGCAGTCCGTCGGGCAGCGGGACGATGCCTTTGAGCTGCTCCTCGGGCAGGTGGCGGGGAAGTTCGACGAGGGCCAGCGGGTTGCCGGCGGCCTCCGCGAGCACGCGGTCGGCGGTGGTGGCGGCGAGTTCGGGGTGCCGCTGCCGCAACAGGGTGCCCGCGTCGGCGGGCGGCAGGGCCCCGATGTCCACCGGGTGCGCGGGCCAGCCCTCCGTGGCGGCCGGGTCGGGGCGGCTGGCGCTGACGATGACGAGGGGCAGTTCGGTGAGCCGGCGGTGCAGGAAGGCGAACACGGTGGCACTGGATGAGTCGGCCCAGTGCAGGTCGTCGATCAGCAGCAACTGGGGGCGTTCGCGGGCCGCCTCCGCGAGCAGGGCGAGCGCGGAGGCGCCGACGGTGAAGCCGTTCGGCGGCAGCCCGTCGCGAAGTCCCAGCGCGCACTCCAAGGCTTCCCGCTGGCGGGCCGACAGCGCCTCGGAGCGCTCCAGCAGCGGCCAGAGCGCCTGGTGCAGGGCCCCGAACGCGAGTTCCGCCTCGGCCTCCGAGCCCACCGCCCGCAGCACAGTGAACCCGACGGCACGGGCCCGCGCCTCCGTCCACTCCAGCAGGGCGGTCTTGCCGATCCCGGGCTCTCCGCGCAGCAGGACCGCCGAGCCGCCGGTACCGGTCCGGGCGTCGTCCAGCGCGCGGCCCAGCAGCGCCTTCTCACGGTGCCGCCCCACGAGGGCCCCGCAACCGGCTGTGGACGTCACGTCCGCCTCCTGTTCCCCGGGCGTCGCGGGTACCGCGCCGGCGCCGCGGACCCTCGGAGAGTGGGCGCCCCGGGACCTCACCACCACTGCGACGTTTCGTGACACGCCGTGTCCGGCGCGCGGCTCAGGATAACGCCTGACGGCCGGTCAAGATCGTCGAGGCGGACGCAGCGGACGTACGGGAGATCACCTACGGGACGAGCGGCTGTCGATGGACAGTCAAACGACCTACGCCGGGTGGCGGAGGCAACCGCAGGCTGGAACGACCGGGGAACCGTCCTCGGGCCGGCGCCCTCCCGCCAAGGGGAGCGGTACGCCGGCGTCCCCCCTCGCGCAGGAGAGAGCTATGAGTCCCGCCACGACCACCGGGCCGGCGGCCACTCGCGTCACGGGAGCCGTCGTCACGGCTCCGGTCGTGTTCACCACGGCGGCGGAGCATGCCGCCGCCCGGCCCGCAGGCGGCGCCACGGTCCGGTCCGTGGGCTTCTTACACGTCGCGACGGTCTGCGGACCGCCGTCGTCCGTGGCCCCGGCGTCCGTGATTCCGTCCGTGCCCGCTCCGGTCGTCGGCGCCGAGGTCTCCTCCGCCGGACCCCCCTACGTCATCCTCGCCGTCCACGAGCGCGGCGTCGCGACGTTCGTCCAAGGCGGCCGGGTCCAGGCGTGCGGCCCGGGCGACGTCGTCGTCCTCGACGCCGCCACGCCGTTCGCCTTCGACGAGGCGGAGGACTTCCGGCTGTGTCTCGTCGGCGTGCCCGGCCGGCTGCTGGGGCTGCGGGCGGACGAGGCCGGCCGGCTCTGCCGTCTCCACCCGCGCGGTCGCGGCCGGGTGGCGTCCCTGCTGGGCCGGTTGGTCGCGGACGTGGCCGCCGTCGCACCGGACCTCCCGCCGCGCCCCGCCGAGCACTTGGCCGCCGGCATCGTCGGCCTGCTCGCGGCCCTCGCGGCCGAGACCGAGGCACCGGAGGACGTTCCACCGGGGGTACGGGAAGCACCGGCGGTACGGGAGACGCCGGCGGGCGGTCCGCCGACAGGAGCGGAGCCGCCCGGGCGCGGTCCGTCGACGGCGGTGGCCGGGACGCCGTACGACGCACCGCACACGACCGGGAAGGAAGCGGCGGACCGTCACAGCCTGGCGCCGCGGCTGCGCGCCTACGTCAACGAACGGCTCGGTGACCGCGACCTCACCCCCGGCGGCATCGCCGCGCACCACCACATCTCGACCCGTCTCCTGCACAAACTGTTCGCCGCCGAAGGCATCACGGTCAGCCGCTGGATCCAGCGCCGCCGGCTCCAGGAATGCCGGAGGGAACTGGCCGGTGTCCGTTCCGGACGCCCCGGTCCGGCCGTCGCCTCGGTCGCCAAACGCTGGGGCTTCGCCAACGCGGCCCACTTCAGCCGGAGTTTCCGGGCCGCGTACGGCATGTCGCCCGCCGCCTGGCGCGACCTGCACGTTCCGCCGGCGCATCCGTCGTCGGAGGGGTGAGGCGGGCCCGGTCCGGGCCGGTGCGAACGCTTCGGCCCCTCGGTCTACGGCGGCGGCCGGACCGGATACCCGAGCCGGCGGGACGGAACCGGAGGCGCAGCCGACAGCACCGCGAGTGCCACGTTCCACCGGCGCGAGCGGTCTCGACCGGCCGGACCGGCGACACCGCACCGCCGGAAAGGCAAAGCCGCGAGCGTGAATCGCCCCCGTCCGCTCTTACGCCGTCCTCCCGGCCGAAGCGACCGGCGCCGCCGGCCCCACGGGCACGGCCGCGCCCGCCGCGCGCCATTCGCGCGGCGACCGCCCGTACGCGGCCCGGAAGGCGCGGCTGAAGTGCGCCGGGCTGGGGAAGCCCCAGCGGAGGGCGACGGCGGCGATCGTCGGCCGGTCCCGGTCCGGTGCGGGCCGGGTGAGGTCCTTGCCGGACTCCTCGACGCGGCGTCGGCGGATGTGGCCCCCGACGGTGGTCTCCTCGCCCTCGAAGAGGCGGTGCAGGTAGCGGACGGAGATGCGGTGGGCGCGGGCCACGGTCTCGGGGGTGAGCCCGGGGTCGGCCAGGTGCCGGTCGATGTAGCGGTAGACCGACGCGAGCAGGTGGTCACGGGCCGCGCCCGGGTGGTCGTCCACGTCGTCGGCGTACGCGTCCACCAGTCCGGACAGCAGGTCGGCGACCGCGCCGGCCAGCACGTCGCCGACGGACGGGGCGATCCGCGCCGCGCGGTCGGCCAGCCGGCCCAGGAAGGGAGCCAGCGCTGCCGCCGCTCCCCCGTCCCGCGACCGGCGTTCCGGCGACAGGGCACGGCCGGTCACCGACGTCAGGGTCGCCGGCGGTACGTTCAGGACGTGGCCGGGCAGCCGGAAGAGCCGTTGCCGGAAGCTCTCCCGCTGCTCCAGGGAGAAGGGGCGCCGCAAGTCGATCACGGCCAGGTCGCCGGGGAGCAGCGAGGCGCTTCGGCCGTCCTGGGTCAGGGCGGCGGTCCCGTCGAGTTGCAGCGCGACGACGACCCCGTCGGCGGAGTCGCGCGCGACCAGCCGGGGCGTCCTGCTGAGCCTGACCGGGACCGCCTCCAGCGACACCACCCGCAGGTAGCCGAGGTGCCGTACGTCGAGAGTGCCGTCGAAGCCGTCCTCTTGACGCGTCGTGACCCGCACGGCGGCGGCCAGGGCGCACTCGGTCGCGTCCCGCCACACGGCGATCCGGTCTGCACCGGTCCGGGCGGTCCTCTCGTCGTCGGTCTGCACGTGACTCCTCGTTCGTGGCCCACCGCGCGGTACGGCGGCGGGGCGGTCACGGCCAGTGTGGGCGGGGAGGGCGGGGACGTATTAGGTCACTTGACTGTCCTCTCGCGGGGTCGCCGCCGGCTGCGCGGTTCCGCGCGCGCCCGGCCGCCGAAGGGGCACCGCGTCGGCGTCGGCCGCGCGAGCGCGCCTCCGCCCGCCCGACGCTCGGCGCTCCGCCCCGGACCACACCGGTACGTTCGGGGACCACATGCCCCGGCCGATCGCGTCCTTGCCGGGCGCCGGTCCACCCCCGCGTGCGCGGGGAGCGCCTCAAGACGAGACCGGAGTGGGCGCCGGCCCAGGGCCCCACGTACGCGGGGTCCGCTGCGGCCCGACCACCGACGGCCGGACCACCGGCGCCCCGCGCGCGTGCGAAGACACGCGAACGGCCGCGGGATCACTCCGCGCGGCCCTGCCCGACCTCGGCCTGGAGCAGCCGCGGAGAGACCCCGAAGCCGTGACGGGAGTACGCCGGGACCGCCCGGTCGCTGGAGTGAACGGTCACCCGTTCGAGGCCGAGATCCCGAGCCCACGCCAGGACCGCCTCGATCAGCTCGCCTCCCAGGCCCCGGTCACGCTCCTCGGGCACGACGTACGTGCACTGCACGTCCCTCGACGCCCGCTCGAAGACGCGCGGATGCGGCACCCGCCGCGTGATCACCAGCCAGGCCATGCCGATCACGGCGTCGTCACAGACCATCACCAGGCACCGATGCGAGGCCTCGGTCTCCCGTGCCCACGCCACGAACCGGGGAACGAACTCGTCCAGCGTGACGTCGGGCGTTCCGTAGAGCTCCCGCACCCACCGCCACCGCAACTCGGCGACGGCGGCGAGTTCGTGGGACTGGGCGGGGCGGCACACGATGTCATCCATGGCGTCACCCTGACGCGGATCCCTCGGCGATGTCGGCGCGACGGCCGCTTCCGCCACTCCCGCACCGTCCGGCGCCGGTCTGGCGCGGGGAGGGTGCGCCGGGCGGCGTGAACGGCCGGGAGCCGGGGGCCCCTCGCGCGGGGCGAAGGGCGTCAGGCGGACCGGCCGGCATCGTCGAAGTCGGTGGAGGCCGACAGCTCGGCCCACTCCAGCATCTCGCGCTCGAAGGCGTCGCGTCCGGCCCGGACGAACCGCAGCGCGTCCGTACCCAGCAGCAGGTGCGCCGGCGGCCGGTCGGCGGCCACGACGCGCAGGATCGCGGCCGCGGCCTTGTCCGGGTCGCCCGGCTGCTGCCCGTCGCCACGGATGCGCCGGGCGCGCAACGGATCGAACAGCTCGTCGTAGTCGGCGATCGCACGGGGTGCGCGGATCATCGAGCGGCCGGCCCAGTCCGTACGGAAGGTGCCCGGCTCGACGGCGGTGACGTGGATGCCGAAACCGGCGACCTCCTTGCCGAGTGCTTCGACGATGCCCTCCACCGCGAACTTGCTGCCGTGGTAGAAGCCGAGGCCCGGTGTGGTGATCAGTCCGCCCATCGAGGTGATGGCGATGATGTGCCCCGAACGGCGTTTGCGCATGTGGGGCAGCACGGCCTTGATCACCGCCACGGTTCCGAAGACGTTCACCTCGAACTGACGGCGGAGGTCGCCCATCGACGACTCCTCGACGAGGCCTTCATGGCCGTATCCGGCGTTGGCGACGAGTACGTCGACCGGGCCGAGGTCGCGCTCGGCCTCGTCCACGACCGTGTCCACCGCGTCATGGTCGGTCACGTCCAGGATGCGGGCGTGCGCGTCACCGGCGAGCGCCTCGAAGGCCCGCGCATCGGCGGGCTTGCGCACCGTGCCCACCACCCGATGGCCCGCGGCCAGCGCCGCCCGCGCGAGTGCGCGGCCCAGGCCGCTGCTGACGCCGGTGATCAGGAATGTCTTGGTGTCGTCCGACACAGGAGGTGTTCCCTTCGTGCGATGCGAACAGCGGACGACCGGGCGGTCGGGCCCCGGCCGGTCTCGACACGCTCCACTTCAGCACCGGAAGCGGCTTCCGGGGGTTCGCCTCGCCCCGGGGACAGCCGGACCGATCGGACTGCCGGCCCCCTTCCGCGGGCCGTCGGGGCCGGTCTCGGGCCCTGTCGTGACCGGCACGGGCCGCAGCACGGTTCTCGTCGAGTTCCTCCGCTCCCGGCGGGCCGGCTCACCCAACGCCAGGCGGGCCAGTCGGGACGGCGGCTCCCGGCCAGACCCGGGACCGCGCCGCGCGTCGACCGCGCGGCCTACGGACGTAAGCACCGACTACTCCATACGCCCGGAACGCGGACGCCGCCTGAACATCTTCGTGAGCCTTGCCGAATGCCGTCTCCGGCAAGGTGCGCAATTCTGCGGCGCACCCCACCCTCGTGCTGGGGCGGCAGCCGGCCGTGGTCAACACGGTGGTCATGTCCACCAGCGACCGCCCCCGTGACTTCGCCACCCTGCGGCTCACGGGCGGCAGCGACCGCCGGGTCCTCGGGACGGTGGCCGGGAAACGGTCCTGACGACGGCTACGGCGACGGTCCTCGGCCTGCTGGACACCCTCGCCACGCGGACGACGACGGCCTGGCTCTGCGACCGATGGACTGATGGATCGACGGCGCGGCCGTTCCCGGCTTCCGGCTTCCGTGGGCGGTGACGTGTACACGTACTCAGCTCCCACCGGACGGCACATGCGCTGCTCTCCCCTGCCGGCCGGCCCGCCAGCCCGCACCAGCGGCTGAGTGCCCACCCCACCCAGGCAGGCTGCGGCTCCGACGGGGCCGCGGACACGGCGGCCCGCGGCCTCACAGGCGCGGCCTACGGATCGTCAGACGCCCATCCGCCCGCGAGGAGCGGGAGAAGGCACAACGAGACCCGCCACCCACCCGGCCGGCGCCGAAGCACTGCGCGTCCTGAGGCCGGCCGGTGCGTCGACGGACCGGTGGAACACCACGGCGCCCGACGTGCCGTGGATCCGCGCGCAGGACGAACACATCGTTCGCCGCTATGGGACGGGATCTGATCCCCCTCCCCCGCCCGCCCCGCCGACGACGCGGACCGGACCGCAGTCGCGCGTCGCCTGCCGCGCCGGAGCCGGGAGGTCACCCTCGACACGCACCTCGCCGACATCGGCAGCCGCCCCTGGGTCCTCACCCTGGACGACGCCGCCGACGTGCGGTCCCTCGTCGCCGAACGGTTCGAGAGGCCTGCGTCGTTGACTTGCCGGTGGCTCGTCAGCCGTAAAGCGACACGGCGCGCCCCGCCCGTCCCCTTACTCAGCGCGTTCACAAGCGCCCGAGCGGTCCGATGCTACGGATCCACCACTCCACGAAAGCCACTTCCTCGCCTAGGGCGTGTCCGCAAAGTCAGGGAAGCCATAGGCGTAGGCAGGCGAGGGTGACCATGGCCTGGTAGTGGCAGGCGCGTTTGTCGTAACGGGTGGCCAGGGCTTTGTTCTGTTTGAAACGGTTGAAGCAGCGTTCGACGACATTGCGGCGCCGGTAGGCGCCGGGGTTGAAGCCGCAGAGGCGCTCGCCTCTGCGGCGACGGCCGGCGACCTGGTCGACGCGCTCGGGGATCGTGGCGGCGATTCCGCGCCGACGCAGGTAGGCGCGGATCTTCCGGGACGAGTAACCCTTGTCGGCCACCACCCGCGCCGGCCTGGTCCGCGGCCTGCCCGGTCCACACCGGGCCACCTTGATGCCGGCCATGACCGCTTCGAGCTGGGTGCAGTCGTTGACGTTCCCGCCGGTGACGGTGAAGGCCAGTGGCCGGCCCTGCCCGTCGCAGGCGAGGTGGATCTTCGTGCTCAGCCCACCACGGGACCGGCCGAGCGCCTCGCCCGCCCATGGCCCCCTTTTCGGGCCCCCGCAGTGTGCTGATGGGCTCGCACCACGGTGGAGTCGACGCAGACGATCGACCAGTCGACTCCGCCGACAGCGTCTGAATGCTGCTGGAGGTGAGCCAGCAGCCGGCCCCAGGTGCCATCCGCCGACCATCGCCGGAACCGTTCGTAGACCGTTTTCCAGGGCCCGTACCGTTCCGGCAGGTCCCGCCAGGCTGCCCCCGTGGACAGCTTCCACAAGATCCCGTTGACCACCTGCCGCCGGTCACGGACCGGGCGTCCCAACCGAGGCCGGGGCAGCAACGGCTCGATCACCACACACGCCTGATCAGTCAATTCATGACGTCGGACCACGACCAGACAACGCGCTCACCAACTTTGTGGACACGGCCTAGCACCGATGCCCGACTCTCCTCCCCTCCCAGGCCGATTCCGTGCGCCCCCGAGCAAGGAGCGGTGCACGCGAGGTCACCTCGCCGGCCGGCTCCCGGCCTAGCCTCCTGCGGGTGTCAGCCACGGCGCGGCGCCCG
Organism: Streptomyces sp. URMC 126; assembly: GCF_051386555.1. Lineage (NCBI taxonomy): Bacteria > Bacillati > Actinomycetota > Actinomycetes > Kitasatosporales > Streptomycetaceae > Streptomyces > Streptomyces sp. URMC 126. The sequence goes on along the minus strand of NZ_JBPQTX010000164.1, from coordinate 74 downwards.
CGCGCCCGCGCCGGGTCGCCCCCGCGCCGGCACCGACCGCACCCCACCCAGCGCTCCCCCAACCCGCTGAAGCG
>NZ_JBPQTX010000163.1:0-15664 GCF_051386555.1 Streptomyces sp. URMC 126 | reverse complement strand
AAGAGACAGCCCACACCACCTAGGGTCAACGCCGTGTTGAAGAAACGTCCCGCCCTCCTCTGGCTCCTGGCCCCCTACGCGCTCTACCTAGCCGCCCTCCCCTTGGTGAACCGAGTCCACCCCACCATCCTGGGCCTCCCCTTCCTCTTCTTCTGGCTCCTCCTCGCAACCCTCCTCACCCCGGCAGGGGTCTGGCTCACCTGGCGCGCCGACCGCAAGCGAGGCCGAGTGTGAACGCCACCGTCGCGACGACCGTCTTCGGCGTCTTCATGGTCCTCACCGTCGCCCTGGGCCTGCTGGCCGTCCGCGGCCGGGGCGCGGGCGGCGGCATCGCCGAGTGGTCGGTGGGCGGCCGCAGCCTCGGCACGGTGATGATCTGGGTCCTGATGGCGGGTGAGGGCTACACCAGCTTCAGCTACCTGGGAGCCGCGGGCTGGGGCTACAACTTCGGCTCACCCGTCCTCTACGTGATCGCCTACCTCTCCTGCGGCTACGCGATCGGCTACGTCGTCGGCCCGACCCTCTGGTCGTACGCCCGCCGGCACGGCCTCGTCTCGATCACCGACATGGTGGCGCACCGCTACAACCGCCCCTGGCTGGGCGCCCTGGTCGCCGTCCTCGCGACCGTTTGCCTGCTGCCGTACATCCAGCTCCAGATCACCGGCATGGGCGTCGTCGTCTCGACGATCTCCTACGGCGCCATCAGCCTGAACTGGGCCTATTTCATCGCCTTCGCCGTCACCACCGCCTTCGTCGTGATCAGCGGCCTGCGCGGCAGCGCGTGGGTCTCGGTGCTCAAGGACGTCCTGGTCATCGGCACGCTCGCCTTCCTCGCGATCTACGTTCCGCTGCACCACTTCGACGGCTACGGACCGTTTCTCGACCGCCTGGTGGCGGAGAAGCCGGAGTGGCTCACCCTGAGCGGACACGGCGGCAGCGGGCTGGGCATGACCTGGTTCGCGACCACCAGCTTCCTCAACTCCCTCACCGTCGTCATCTTCCCCACCACGGTGGCCGGTTACCTGGGCGCCCGCAGCGCCGACGCCCTGCGGCGCAACGCCATCTTCCTGCCCTTCTACAACGTGCTCCTCTTCGTCCCCATGCTGCTGGGCATGGCCGCGATCTTCGTCGTGCCCGGCCTCACCGGCGCGGGCTCGAACCTGGCGCTGTTCAAGCTGGTCGTGGACTCGCTGCCGGCCTGGCTGGTCGGCGTGATCGGGGTGGCGGCGGCGCTGTCGTCCATCGTGCCGATGGCGGTGTTCATGCTGGTCATCGGGACGATGTGGGGCCGGAGCGTACTGGGGACGGTGCCCGCGCTCGTCGACCGGCCGCGACGGCAGCGGTTCGCGGCGCAGACCGTGGTGGTCGTGGCGGGCCTGCTGGCACTGATCCTCACCTACGCCGCGCCCAACACCCTGGTCCGGCTCTCGCTCATCTCCTACGAGGGCATGGCCCAGCTCGTCCCCATGATCCTGCTGGGTCTGGTGTGGCGGAGGGTGACGCTATGGGGCGCCCTGAGCGGCCTGTTCGTGGGCGGCACTCTCGTCTGCGCGCTCGTCTTCACCGAGCACGACCCGGTGGGCGGGGTGAACGCGGGCGCCTTGGCGCTCGGCGTGAACCTCGTCGTCACCCTGGCGGTCTCCTGGCTGGGACCCGGACCGGTCGACGAGCGGCCGGACGCCGAGGTACTGGCCTCGGACCCGGGACCGGAGGAGGGCGCGGACGCCGAACGGGTGCCGGCGGCGGGCGGCGCCTGAGCGGCAGCGGTATGGAAGCGGCGGAGAAGCGGAGCCACCCCCGGCCGGTGGGATTGTCAGTGGGGACGTCTACCATCGGAACGATTGCACGACCGGCTGAAGGACGGCCTGAAGGACCGACCGGCTCAAGGGCCGCTCACCGACAGCTCGCCGACAGCCGTAAGCAGCGTTCAGCCGACCGAGAGTCCAAAGGGGGGAACATGATCCGGCGCGCCATCCGCACGCACATCGTCGTGTTCCTGGCCCTGTGCGCGGAACTCCTGCTCGCGCAGTGCGGATTGCTGAGCATCCTCATGAGCGCGGTCGCCGTCGCCTCCACGACCGCCGTCGCGGCGGCGCTGACGCTCTGCGCCGTCCTCGTGGCGGCCGTGCGCACCGGGCCGCTGACGCCGACGCGAATACGCACCGCGATACGGGACAGGGAGCGGCGTACGGCCTTCCTCGCCCAACGCGACCCCGACGCCCGGGGCCGCCGGCGCCCGAGGGCACCCGGCCGTCTCGTCCTGACGACCGCGTAACCGCTCCCCGTCGCCCGCGCGGGGCCTCACCACCTCCGCCGCGTGCGCGCACCGCCTTCCGACGCGGTGCGGCACGGGCGAGGCACGACACGTCCTCCTCCCCTACGAGCCGCCGCACCGATCACCCGCCCGACGGCTCGGGGGTCCGAACGCGTCCTCACCGAGGCCCGTCCCGCCGACACCCGCCCCGCCCGCCGCGGGGCATGTCGACGGCGAGGAGCCGCGCGGCTCGTCACGCCGAATCCGGCGGCCGGTGGCCGCGCCTGTCGCGTCACCACCGGTCCGCCGTACCGATCTCCGGCACGACGAGACCCCGTGGAGGGCTCCACCATGTCCTTTTTCGCGCCCCTGGGTGCACTCCTGTCCCATGTCGCCGACGCGCTCGAACCCGCCTTCGGGACCACGGCGACGGCCGTCACCATCGTCCTGCTCACCCTGTGCGTACGGCTCTGCCTGCACCCCCTGTCCCGGTCCGCCGCCCGTGGCGAACGGGCCAAGGCGGCACTGGCTCCACGGCTCGCGGAGCTCAAGCGCAAGCACGGCAAGGACCCGGAGCGGCTGCGGCAGGCGACGGCCGAGCTGTACCGGGAGACCGGTGTGTCCCCCGTGGCCGGCTGCCTGCCCATGCTCGTCCAACTGCCCGTCTTCTACCTCATGTACCACCTCTTCTCGACCGGCTCCGGAGGTGACCTCCTCGACCACACCCTGTTCGGCGCCCCGCTCGGCGGCCGGTGGACGGGCGCCCTCGCCGACGGCGGGCCGCTGGGCTCGCACGGGCTCGTCTACCTGGCGCTGTTCGCGGTCGTGACCGCCGTCGCCACCTGGACCTTCCGGCGCGCCCGCCGGATGGCCGCCGAGACCCCGTTCCCCACCGCGCCCGCCGGCGGGGCCGGCGAGCCGGGCGCGGAGGCGGTGGCCCTGGTCGCACGGATCTCGCCGTTCCTGTCCTTCGCCACGCTGATCACCGTCGCGGTCGTCCCGCTCGCCGCCGCCCTGTACGTGGTGACGACGACGCTGTGGACGGCGGTCGAACGCGCGTATCTCTACCGGGCGAAGGCCGGTACGGACGGCGGCGGCGAGAACGGCGGAGGCGCGCCCGCGCCCCGTGCCACGACCGGGTGAAAGAAATCGGGCGGGACGGCCGTCCGAAGGCCGGTCGTCACCGTCCACAGGCCGAAACGCCCCTTGCCGACCGCCCCCCGGATCTTGGACGATCGACCGGGCGTGCATCACGCACCGAGTCCGCCCAAGCACCGGAAGGTCGTACCGATGAAGCTGCTCCGGGTCGGTCCGGCGGGGGCGGAGCGCCCCGCGCTGCTGGACGAGGAGGGCACGCTCCGCGACCTCTCCGCGCTCGTCCCGGACGTGGACGGCGCCCTGCTCGGCGACCGGCCGCTGCTCGCCCACATCCGGGCTGCCGTCGGCGCGCGCGTGCTCGCCGCCCTGGACCCGGCGGGCCTGCGCGTCGGCCCGCCGGTGGCCCGGATCGGCAAGATCGTCTGTGTGGGGCTCAACTACCGTGCCCACGTGGCGGAGATCGGCGCCCGCACCCCCACGGAGCCCGCCCTCTTCCTCAAGGCCCCGGACACCGTCGTCGGTCCGGACGATCCCGTACTGGTCCCGCCCGGCAGCGTCAAGACCGACTGGGAGGCCGAGCTCGCCGTCGTCATCGGCCGCACGGCCCGTCGCCTGACCACGGACGAGGAGGCGCTGGACGCCATCGCGGGCTACACCATCAGCAACGACGTGTCCGAACGCGCCTACCAGCTCGAACGCGGCGGCCAGTGGGACAAGGGCAAGAACTGCGAGACGTTCAACCCGCTCGGCCCCTGGCTCGTGACCGCCGACGAGGTGCCCGACCCTCAGGACCTGACGATCCGCGCTTGGGTCAACGGCGCGCTGATGCAGGAGGGGAGCACGGCGGACCAGCTCTTCCCCGTCGCTCATCTCGTGCGCTACATCAGCGGGTTCATGACGCTCTACCCTGGGGACGTCATCAACACCGGCACCCCGGCGGGCGTCGCCCTGGGCAGGCCCGAGCCCAAGCCGTACCTCCGCTCCGGAGACGTCGTCGAACTGGCCATCGACGGTCTGGGGCGGCAGCGGCAGCACCTCAAGGACGGTTAGGCGCAGGCCGAGGACGGTAGGCGCAGGGCCAGGACGGGTAGGCGCCAAGCGGGCGTCCGGGCGGGGCCGAGGCGGGGTGCGTTCGGGGGAACGGGCGCGTGTGCTGCCCGAGGGGGTCGGTTGCGATGTGCTTATTTTCGGATATGCGGCACAGTTTTCGCCGAGCCTGCCTCCGGATCCGTCCCACCGCCCGGGCCACGGTCGCCGCGACCGCCACGGTCCTGGCGGCGACGGTCAGCGGCGCCCTGCTGCTCTGCGCTTTCACCGCCCCCGCCACCACCGACCCGGACGCCGAGGCGCGCTGCGCGGCGGGTGCTCCCGGCGCGTGCGTCGGCGGCGCCCCCCTCGCCGGCTCCGACCGGATCGGAACGGAGGCGGGCCGGTACGACGACCGGGACGCCTCGCCCTGGCCCTTCGGCTCCGCGACCCCCACGGCCTTCCCCACCGACCCCGCTCTCCGCGCCCGCCTCCCCATCACCGTCGCTCCCTTGTCCGCCGCCCGACCCGTCGATGACGACCGGCAACAGGGCCACCACGGGCCTCCCATGAGCGGGGACATGGCCCTCGGCGGCTCCCTGATCCTCCTGGGCTCGGGCCTCGCCCTGACCGTCCTCTACCGCTCACGAACGGAGGGATGAAGGACAAAGAGGGAGCCAAAGAGGAGGTGGCGCACGTCACGCCGTAGCCCGTCACGTTCGAGTCCGCCGGCCCGTCCAGACGACGACCGGTCTCCAGCCGACCGGTCCGGCCCGGAGAGAGGACGAGACATGGAAACCGTGACCGTACGACGCGTCATCGCGGCACCGATCGCCGACGTCTTCGAGTGGTGCGCCACGACCACCAACTACACCCGCTCCCCGTTCGTCCTCAAGGCCCGCCTGGCCCGCCCGGGCGCGGGCGCCCCCTACGGGGTGGGCGCCGTCCGGCTGCACACCTGGCTGATCGGCTGGTTCCGCGAACGTGTCACCGCCTACAACCCGCCGTACGACTTCGCCTACGACGTCGAACGCAGCTGGCCTCCGGCGCGTCACGAACTCGGCCGCATGACGTTCACCGAGACCCCGGAAGGCACTCTCGTCACCTGGACGACCACCTTCGGCCTCCCCTTCCACGGCGGCGCCGCCTTCGCCCGCCGCGTCGCCAAGCCGGTCATCACCCGCGTCTTCGCCGACATCCTGTCCGCATGCGACCGGTCCCTCACCACCGCTCGCACCTGACACATTCGGCCCGAATCCATCTCCTCCGTGCGGTGCGGCGCGGCATGGGCGGGAGGCGCCGTCCGGCCGTCACTCCCGGGAGAACGCCGTGGTGCCGTCCGAGACGGCCATGAAAGGATCTCCGCCTGTCCGCCGGCTCGCACCACGGAGACGAACGATGTACGCGATACCTCTGGACGACGACGGCGCCGAGCTGTGCCCCATCGAACCCTGGCAGGCCGACGAGTTCCTGGCGGTCATCGACCGGGGACGGGACAGCATCGGCCGGTACGTCTCACTCCCGAGCAGGGTCACGGACCTGGAGTCGAGCCGCGCGTACCTCCGGTCGTACATGGACAAGGCCGCCGCCGACACCGGTCGGCTGTACGGCATCCGGGTGGAGGGCAAGCTGGTGGGCGCGGTGCTGTTCCGCGTCATGGACGTCGAACAGGGCACCGCGGAGGTCGGCTGCTGGCTGGAGCCGGCGGCGACGGGCAGGGGGTTGGTGACCCGCGCCGCGCGGCACATCATCGACTGGGCCGTCGAGGAACGCGGTATCCACCGCGTCGAATGGCAGGCGATGACCGGCAACGCGCCCAGCATCGCCGTCGCGCGCCGGCTCGGCATGACGAAGGACGGCGTCCTGCGGGAGTACTTCCTCCACGACGGAAAGCGGCACGACATCGAGGTCTGGTCGGTCCTCGCCCCGGAATGGCGCGCGGCGAAGGCCGCCGCCGGGTAGTGCCGGCTCCGCTTTGGCCGAAGGGCGAGGCCGACCGGACTCTTCCTCCGCGTCGGAAGCCGTTCCTTGATGCTCACTCCGGACCGTGCCGCTCGCGGACGGCCCTGACAAACGCCGACCAGGCGCCGCGCTCGAAAGTGCAGGTTCCCAGGTCACGCGCCTTGGTGTCACGGACGGCTATGCGGTGGTCGGGGGCGGCCCGGTATTCGACGCACTGCTCGCCGCCGCCATCGCCGCTGTACGAGGACTTCCGCCAGTGGCTTTCCGGTGACGGGGTACGTATCACTGTGCACCTCTCTGATGTTGTTCGAGCTCGTGCACGATGGACTCCATCAGCTCGGCGGACTGCGCTGCCGGCAGCGCGGCTGCCCTCAGGCGGTCGATCGCCTTCCACGATTTCCTGACCGCTTCATCGTCCTCCAGGTACAGACTGTCGTCGAGGTACGGGATGTGTACGACATCCAGGTTGAGGGGCTTGGGGTAAGAGAACACCGTGAACGAGCCCTGGCAGATGGTCCATTCGTGCTGACGGAAGGGGACGACCTGGATCGTCAGCTGGGGCGGTCGGCATACGGCGATGAGGTGGCGGAGCTGGGCCGCCAGGACGGCAGGGCCGCCGATTTGCTGGTGTAGGACGCCTTCCTGGAGAAGAACCAGGTATCGCGGCGGATTGTCCCGCCGGAGGATGTTCTGCCGTGCGAGGCGGAAATCGGCCCAGAAGTCGACCTCCTCGCCGGACAGGTGCGGGGAGGCTTGGCGGATGATGGATGTGGCGTACTCCCGGGTCTGTAGTAGCCCCGGGACGACTTGGGTTTGGAGCGTGGTGATCCGCGCGGCCTCCGACTCCAGGGCCAGCAACTCCTTGAAATCCGCTCTCAGCCTGCTGCTGTAGCCGCGCCACCAAGTGCGCTGGTTCCCCTCGGCGGCCAGCGCGATCAGCCACTCTCGCATCTTCTCGTCGGCGACTTCGTAAAGAGCGAAGAGCGTCTCCAGCTCCAGGCGGGTCACGCGGTGGCGGCCGTTCTCGATACGGCTGATCTTCGTGTTGTCGGTGTGGATCGCCTGAGCCGCGTCGGAGGCGGTGACGCCCGCCGCCTCGCGTGCCTCCCTGAGCGCGGTGCCGAGTCGGAGCCGACGGGCCGTACGGCGGGACGTGTGGGCCATGTGCTGCTTCTCCCCCTTGAGTGCTCCTGTCCAGGGTGGTGTGTTGGGTGGGTGCCTCCCCTCAATGTGCGGATTGATCACTCGGAAGGGTGAATAAGCCAATTTGGAAGGCTAGCCCTTGTCGAATGGGTGCATGCTGATGGAGCAAGGCGCAACGGGCAACCTGCATAGGCCGGTTGCTGCCCAAACAAGGGGGGCGGGGCTCGTGACGTACAGAACCGGCACCTTCGTCGTGGACGTCCGGGAGAACCGGCTCGTCCAGGTGATCGGCGCGGCGGAGGGCCGTGTGCAGGTCCGCAGGCCGGGCGGGGGCCTGGAGTGGGAAGTGCCGCCGTCCGTCCTGCGATTGGCGACGCGGGAGGAGCGGAACGCGGCGGGGTTGCGGCCGTACCAGACGGGTTGCGGCCGATGCGCGGAGCTGGAGGCGGCCAGGCAGGCCGCCGCGGCCGGCGGGGACGCGGCGGCGTCGGGGCAGGCCAAGGTCACGGCGCTGACTCATTGGGTGATGGAGCACTGCCTGCGGCAGGAAGGGGAGCGATGATGGAAAGGACCACCGGCCGCCTCATGCGGCACTGCGGACACGAGGCGGGCTGGGAAGCGGGCGGCGGCGCGCACCGCTGCCTCGCCTGCGGGACGTGCCGCTTCACGGAGTACGGCGCGCTGCGACCACCCGGACCGCTGCCGCCGGGGCCGCCGACTCCCGGACCGCTACGGCTCGACGGAAGCGGCGCCGACCCGGTGGAGGCCGCCACCACGTGGCCACTCGGCGCGTCGGACCCGCACCCTCCCGCCGCAAATCCGTACGGGGAAGACAGGTTGACCCCCGCGCCTCACCGGCCTCAGCCCGCTGCCGCGCGATCCAAGATCATGGCCGCGTGGACGCCGATACCCCAGGGGTCGGCATCGGCGATGGCCCGGTAGCCCCAGGAACGGTACGCCGCCCCGGCGGACGTCGCGGCGCGGTGGACGCTGAGCAGGACCTGGTCCGCGTCCGTGGTGCGCAGCAGGGTGTCGTGGAGCCGGCGGGCGAGCCCGCGCCGCCGGTGGGTGGCGCGGACGGCCAACTCCATAAGGTAGAAGGCGCGGTGCCGGTCGGTGGGGGCGATGTAAGGGTCCCACCAGCCGGACTGCCGGTCCAAGGCGCGGCCCAGGGCCATACCGGCGGGAGTTCCGTCAGCCGCACGGGCGAGGGCCGCGCGGAAAGTGGGGTGCGCGGCCTCCGCGTGGAAGCGTTCGAAGGCCAGGGCGACGTCCGCTTCGGTCTCGCCGTAAGGCGGCTCCCCGAACGTCTCGGCGTACACCAGCCGGAAGGCGTCCACGGCCCGGACCGCCGCCGGTCCGTCCATGGTCTCCACGGCGGGGAGGCCGGCCGCGTCGCGGAAGACGTGCTGAGTCATGGCCGTCATTCCAGCACCCGGCACGGCCCGGCGTCCGGGCGGGGTGAGGAAGGAGAGGGGCAGAGAGGGAAGTTGAGAAAAGGCGAGAAGAGAAGGAGGTGGTGTCCTGGAAAATCCGCAGCCGGAGCGGCAGCGCCCGGCCCGGCCGCCGCAGCCGGAGGGCGTCCGGCCCGCCCTCGCCCGCCGCCGCGACGGGAGATCCCGGCGCGGGAGAGGTGCGCGGCCGAACGGCAGCCGGCGGCGGCAGCGTTCGCGGAGTCGTCAGAGGGTGACCGTCCGGCCCTCCGTCGCCGAGAGCCTCGCCGCTTCCAGGACGCGCAGTGTCGCGGCCGCTTCGGTCGCGGTGACCGGCGGGCGGCCGCCTGTGCGCAGCGCCTCGACGATCGCCGCGTAGTAGGAGGGGTAGTCGCCGGGGAGGGTCGGTACGGGCTCGCCGCCGCCGGTCAGGGGGGACTCGCCTTCCCCGAGCCGGCCCCACAGGGAGCGCGGTTCGACGCCCCAGGGCGTGCCGTCGTCCGGGCGCAGGCCCTCGCGGAGGGCGGCCTCCTGGGGGTCGAGGCCGTACTTGACGTACCCGCCTTCGCTGCCCAGCACCCGGAAGCGCGGGCCGAGTTGCGGGGTGGTGGCGCTCATCCAGAGGTGGGAGCGGACGCCGTCGGCGTGGCGGAGGGCGATGAAGGTGTCGTCGTCCGCCTCGGCGCCGGGCCGGCGGATGTCCGCTTCCGCGTAGACGGAGACGGCCGGTCCGAAGAGGGTCAGCGCCTGGTCGACGAGGTGGCTGCCGAGGTCGTAGAGGAGGCCGCCCAGCTCGGCCGGGTCACCGGACTCGCGCCAGCCGCCCTTGGGGCGCGGGCGCCACCGCTCGAAGCGGGACTCGAAGCGCAGCACGCGGCCGAGGCTGCCGTCGCCCACCAGGGACCGGACGGTACGGAAGTCGTTGTCCCAGCGGCGGTTCTGGAAGACGCTGAGCATCAACCCGCGCCGCTCGGCGAGCGCGCCGAGGTCCTCCGCCTCGGCGGCGGTGGCGGCGAGGGGTTTGTCGACGACGACCGGCAGTCCGGCCTCCAGGGCGCGGCGGGCCAGCGGCACATGGGTGCGATTGGGGGAGGCGACGACGATCAGGTCGAGTTCGCCGGAGCGGGCGAAGAGCTCCTCGGGGTCGGCGGCGGCCCGGGTCCCGGGGTGTTCGGTGGCGACCTGCCGCTGCCGTTCCGGGTTGGCGGTGACGACCGTGTCGAGGGCCAGGCCCTCGGTGGCGGCGATCAGGGGGGCGTGGAAGAACGACCCGGCGGTGCCGTAGCCGATCAGGCCGACGCGGAAGGGGGTGTCGGAGATGCCGTCCATGCCGCCACTTTGGCAACAGTGTTGCAAAAGTGCAAGCGCCCACGACAATGGTTCCGTGAACAGGACCGATCCCGGAGCCAACCTGGCCGCGCTGCGCGACCACAACACCGCCGTCGTCCTCGGGCTGCTGCGCTGCGCCGGCCCGGCCGGCGCGAGCCGGGCCGAGCTCGCCGCCCGGGCGGGACTCACGCCACAGGCCGTCAGCAAGATCGCGGGCCGGCTGCGGGACGCCGGACTGGCCGCCGAGGCGGGCCGCCGCGCCTCCACGGGCGGCAAGCCGGCGACGGCCCTGCGGCTGGTCCCCGGTGCCGCCCACGCCGTGGGCGTGCACCTCGACCGGGACGCGCTCACCGTGACCCTCGTCGACCTCACCGGCGTCGAGCGGGCCACCCACGCCGCGCCGCTCGACTTCGGGGCCGGGGCGGAGGCCGTCCTGGACGCGGTGGCCGGCGCGGTGACCGCGCTGCTCGCCGAACACGCGACCGGCGACGTGCTCGGAGCCGGCGTCGCCGTCCCCGGGCCCCTCGACCACCGCAGCGGCGTCCTCCACCGGGTCACCGGCTTCCCCCGGTGGGACGGCTTCCCGCTGCGGGACGCGCTCGGCGAACGGCTCGGGCTGCCCGTCGTCGTCGACAAGGACACCAACGCCGCCGCCCTCGGCCTCGCCCTCCGCGCCCCCCGAACGGCCGGCTCCTTCGCCTACCTGCACCTGGGCACCGGCCTCGGCGCCGGACTCGTCCTCGACGGCGGCGTCCACCGCGGCCCACGCACCGGCGCCGGGGAGTTCGGGCACCAGGTCGTCATGGTCGACGGCCCGCTGTGCGCCTGCGGGGACCGGGGCTGCCTTGAGGCACTGTGCCTCGCCGCCGTCGCGGACGGCGACACAGCGCGGGCCGCGCGGCTGCTCGGCATCGGCGCGCTCAACCTCGTACGCCTGCTGGACATCGACGGCGTCCTGCTGGGCGGCGGCGTGGTCCTCGCGCGGCCCGCGGCCTTCGTGGACGGGGTCCGGGATGTGCTCGGCGGAGCGGTGCCGGTCGACGTCGCCCCCGAAGGGGCGCGCGTGGTCGTGGGAGGCGCGGCGGAGCTGGTGCTCGCGCCCCTGTTCGGGGTCTGAGGGCGGCCGGGCCCCGGGAGCGCCGCCGGGCCGGGCCGTCACCCCTCCGGGGGAACGGAATGCACCCTTCCGCGCCCATCGCGTTGTTCCTCATGCGATGTCCGCTTTCCGCGCCGCTCCCCGGAAGGGAACCCCCATGAGAACCACCACGCTCCTGCCCGCCCTCACCGCCGCCCTGCTGTTCACCGCCGTGGCCCCCGCCACCGCCGCGCCGCACGGGATCAGCCGGGCGTACCAGGACCCGGCGGGCAAGGCCGCCACCCACACCCTCCTCTGCCCCGGGCGTGAACACGCCCACAGCGGAGGGGCACAGGTGGAACCGCACAACTACGTGGCCGCCTCCTATCCCACGGCCGACCGCCGCGGCTGGACGATCACGACCGAGCCGCTGCCGGGCAACACCCGGGGCCGCAAGGTGATCCTGTACGTCCTCTGCGCCTGACCGAGGCTCGCGAACCACCGACCGCACAACCGCGCACGGGCGCCCGCACTCCGTCCGGGTGAGCCGCCCTTCGTCCCAACGGGCGGAAGTCCGCCGCCGGCCGGGGGACATGCCCGTCGTGTCCTTCGTCTTCCGGCCCGTGACGGGGATGTTCCCGGCTGACCGGAGTTCCGGATGTCCGGAGAGTCCCCAGCCGTAAAGGTTCCCCGATGCCGCTGTCCCGCGTGCTGCCGATCCCCGTGACCGCCGCGCACGCCCTCCCGGCGCGCGCGGCGGCGTTCGTCCTGCCGGTGTTCGTCCTCCCGGCCCTCGTCCTCGGCCCCGCCGCCGCCGGAGCCGCGCCCCCCGCCGCCGTCCACCGCGGCGACCGGCAGGGGTGTGGGGACACGGGCCGCGAGTTCCCGATCGCCTCCCGGCTCGCCGGGGGCCCCGACGTCTACGAGCGCGGCGCCGCCGGACCCGCCTGGGAGCTGGAGCTCCGCAACGTCACGGGCGAGGACTGCCGGGACGTCCACCCCGTCGCCGTCCTGTCCGACGGCCGACGGGCGCTCCGGCCCGACCACATCCACCTGGAGTTCTACGACAAGGACGGGGCGCGCTGGCGACCGGTGCGCTTCGAGCGGACGGAGGAGGCGGAGAACGTCGGCGTCCTGGACGGCGGTACGCCCGGCTTCCGGGGCTTCACGGTCCCCGCCCACCGCACGGTCGTCGTCCCACTGCGCCTCGGCTTCACCGACGCGGCGCCCGAGGGACCCGTCACCGCGAACGTCACCGCGGTCCAGCGGCGCGGCGCGGACGGCGCCTGGGTGGGGGAGTCCGGCGACTACACCTTCACCGTCGCCCCCGCCGCCGCTCCCGCGCCCTCGCCCGTCAGGCCGGGCCCCACGCCGCCCGCGGTTCCCGGGCACGACCCCGGCCCGCCCGTCCTCGCCGCCACGGGCGGCTCGTACACCGTCCCCGTGCTCGGCGCCGTCGCCTGCCTCTGCCTCGGCGGCGGCGCGGGGCTGCTGCTGTGGGCCCGCCGGATGAAGCGCTGACGGACGCCGGAGAGCACCGCGGGGCGGGGCAAGACGTCCGTACCGGTCTCGGAGGGTGCCGTCACGGGCTGACTAGGCTGGGAGGTGCCGGCCGGCGGGCGAGCCCCGCCGGTCCGGTTCGTCCCCGATCCGGCGAGGGGCCCCGCGGGCCCGACGACGGGCCGCCCAGCATGGCAGGAGTTCCGCAGTGGCAGAGCGCAAGCCCATCGAGTCCTGGCTCACCGACATGGACGGTGTGCTGATGCACGAAGGCGTCCCGGTACCGGGGGCGGACACCTTCATCTCCCGGCTCCGGGACTCCGGCAAGCCCTTCCTGGTCCTCACCAACAACTCCATCTACACCCCGCGCGACCTGCACGCCCGCCTCCAGCGGATCGGCCTCGACGTGCCGGTCGGCAACATCTGGACGTCCGCCCTGGCCACCGCCCAGTTCCTGGACGACCAGCGGCCGGGCGGCACCGCGTACGTCATCGGCGAGGCCGGGCTGACCACCGCGCTGCACGACATCGGCTACGTCCTCACCGACGCGGACCCCGACTACGTCGTGCTCGGGGAGACGCGTACGTACTCCTTCGAAGCGCTCACCAAGGCGATCCGGCTGATCAACGCGGGCGCCCGGTTCATCGCCACCAACCCCGACGAGACCGGCCCCTCCGCCGAGGGCGCCCTGCCCGCCACCGGCTCCGTCGCCGCGCTGATCACCAAGGCGACCGGCCGCGAACCCTACTTCGTCGGCAAGCCCAACCCGCTGATGATGCGGGCCGGTCTGAACGTCATCGGCGCCCACTCGGAGACCAGTGCGATGATCGGCGACCGGATGGACACGGACGTCCTCGCCGGGCTGGAGGCGGGCATGGAGACGTTCCTGGTGCTCACCGGGCTGACCCGGCCGGACGAGATCGACCGCTACCCCTTCCGTCCGTACCGCGTCGTCGACTCGATCGCGGATCTCACCGAACTGATCTGAAACGGGCGTTGCGGGTGTCATCGCCGGAGAGACGCGGACATCCGCGGAGGTCGCTCTCCCCGGACGGCGGACACCGGTGCCCGCCGTCCGGGCGGTACGGACATCCGGATCGTCACCGGTTGGAGTAACGGGAGCACGGAGCGGATGCGCGGCCGGTCCCGGGCAGGTGAACTTCTGAGGTATCAGGAGGTTCATCATGGTTTCAGTCCGCTCCGCACTCTGTGGTGCGCTGGCGGCGGTCGCCGTCGGCACCGCTCCCGCCCATGCCCTCGATGATCCCGTGACCACCCGTACCGGAACGGTCGAAATCGTCCCCGTCACCGCCAAACCCGGCTCCGACGTACGGATCCGCGTCTCCGGGTGTGCCGGCGAACGAGCCACGGCCGTCTCGGAGGCGTTCGTGACCGAGGCCAAGCTCACCCGCGACGCCACCGGGCACCTTGCCGACGCCACCGTCCGCTCCACCACCACCGCCGGCACCTACCCGGTGCGCGTCAGCTGCGACGGGCGGGACGGCCACGCCGAAGGCCAGCTGACCGTCATCCCGGACGCCGGCGCGGCCTCCCTGCCCGAGGCCCACGACGGCCGGGGTCCCGCCGCGGGCGGCCCCGACGGCTTCGCCGCCCAGGACCACGACCACGGCGTCCCCGTCGCGCCGGTCCCGGCCGGAGGCGGCGGCACGGCCCCCGTCGCCGCCTCGGGTACGCCCGGCACCCCCGGCCTCGTCGTCGGTGGCGTCGGGGTACTGATCGCCGGTGGTCTGATCTGGTACCGCCGACGGACCGAGGCGGGCCGACGGTGAACGGAGGCGACCGGGTGCCATGTCGGAACCACACGCCAGCGGCCACGGCCGCCTCCTGACGGGCCTGGCCTGGGCCGCCCTGCTGATCGCCCTGTGGCTCTGGGGACGCGAGGTCACGGAGGTGCCCGTGGGCGCCTGGCCGGCCACCGGCGACGTGGCCGCCGCCGGCCGGCCGCCTGCCCAGGAGCTGCCCCCGCCGCACGCCCCGCTGCCCGGAGCCCAGCCGGAGCGGCTGGCCATCCGGGCCACGGGGCTGCGCGCGCCGATCGAGGGCCACGGCCTCACGCCCCAGGGGGCGGTGGAGCCGCCGCCCTACGACCGGCCGAACGCCGTCGCCTGGTACCGGGGCGGACCCCAGCCCGGCAGCCTCGGCGCGGCCGTGCTCGTCGGGCACCTGGACACCGAACGGGCGCCCGCCGTCTTCTACGACCTGGGCAAGCTCAAGCGAGGCGAGACCGTCACCGTCTCCCGGGTCGACGGCTCCACCGCCGACTTCACCGTCGAGGACGTCACCGTCTTCACCAAGGACCGGTTCGACGCCGCCAAGGTCTACGGCCCCCACGACTCCGGCCGGGCCGAGCTCCGGCTGATCACCTGCGGCGGCGACTACGACCGCGCCCGCCGCGAGTACAGCGCCAATGTGGTCGTCTCCGCCTATCTGACCGGAAGCGGACGGGCGTGAACCGTACGAGAAGCGGCAAGTGTGCTCCGAGAGAGCGATCTGCCGTCATGTCATGAGATGACTGTCCCTACTCGTGGACACCCCTGTGCCAGCATGGGGGCGACCGGTTCATTGTCCCGAGGGGACCCGAGACGTTCCCCGGAAGTACACCCAAGGGGGAGTGGATGTACGGCAGTCACACCGGCCACACCCGTCCAGCCTGTTCGGCCCGTCCGGCACGTACGGTCTTGAGTGCGGCCTTGACCCGCACCGGCGGCGCGATGGCCGCCCTGACGGCTCTCGCCGGCCTCACCGGGCTCGTCGGCCTCACCGGCTGCTCCTCCTCCGACGACGAGGCGACCCGCCCCCGGCCCCAGCAGCCCACCGCGTCCC
>NZ_JBPQTX010000162.1:0-15705 GCF_051386555.1 Streptomyces sp. URMC 126 | reverse complement strand
GCCGGGCGGGCGGTCGTGGGGCTGCCGGGGCGGGGTGGCCATGCGTCCAGCGTCCTCCGGCGGGCGCCGCCGCCACCGGCGGGTGACAGGACCGTCACACGGTCCGCGCGGGAACATGACATTCCGCCATCAACCGCCCCATCAGGACCGCGTGGCGCACCATCAACCCGACGATCCGACCGTACGATTTTCCGGGTGACGGTCGATACGCACCGGAATGTCACCGCGGCGAAGGCCCGGGCCGCCTGCCTCCTGCTGGCCTTCCGGCACGGCAACCAACGCGCCTTCGACGACGGCCTGCCCAGTGACATGGCGGCCGACGAGGCCCGGTACCTCGTCGCGGCCCTCGTCTGGATCGCCAACGAGGCGGTCCGCAAGGTGTACCGGCCCGGCGTCACCGACCGGGTGCTGCGGTACCTCGCCGGGCGGTCGCCGGACGAGCCCTGCTGGGTCCGGACGGACGAGGAGGCGGCGCCCGATGTCGCTTTGCTGCTGGAATCGGTGCGGCGGGAGGACGCGGACGCGGTCCGTGAGCTGGTCCGGGCCACTCCCGACACCACCTTCCTGCTCGGCAGGCTGCTCCAGGCCGTGGCGCTGCTGCTGCCCCGGGTCCCGGAGGACGACTTCCGCCGGGTGCTCAGCGAGCTGCGCGGAGGAACGCTTCCAGACCCGCCAGATCGTCCGTGTTGAGGTGGTCGACGCCGGCCGCCCGGAGTTCGCGCCACACCGCGTCCCGCGCCGATCCCGGCAGGTCGGGCGTCGCCCAGAACCGGACCCGCCGGCGCTCGGCGTGCGCCTGCCGGACGATCCGCCGCAGCGCGGCCCGCTCCTCGGCGGGCATCGGCCCCACGCCCTGCCAGCGGAAGTGCTGCGCCCAGTTGTCGCTGACGAGCGGGAGGAACGAGGCGGGCGCCGTCGTGCCGAGGTCGGTCAGCCGTCCGTCGTAGAAGGCGTACCGCACCCGTTCCGCTTCCATCGGCCCCCGCGCCACGCGGTCGCCGGAGACCACGGCCGTCACCGCGCCGGGCCGGACCCGGCCGGCCGAGCAGACGGTGAGGATCTCCCGGTAGCGGCGCAGCTCCCGCGACAGCGCGCGGTAGGTGGCGTCGCCCGCGGACTTGATGTCGATCAGCAGTTGGCAGGGGCGGTCGTAACCCGGGTGCACGCGACCGCCGTTGGCCCGGACACGGCGCAGCAGCGGTTCGAGGTAGAGCGCGGCGAGGGTGCGCCGCGGGTCGAGGCCGGTGATGTCGTGGGCGACGAGGAGCCGGCCGCCGACGAGCCAGATGTCGGCCTCGACGCTGGTGAAGCCGTGCGCGAGCGCGTCGTGGAGCGGCCGTGGGTGCTCGTAGTCGTTGTGGGCGTGCGCCTGGCGCAGGGGCGGTCGCGTGTGTCTGCCGGGCGCGGTGCCGGCGAGGGCGGGCGGGGCGACGGTTCCCGCGAGCGCGGCGCCCAGGGTGACGACGACCGCGCGGCGGGTGTGGCGCGACGGTCCGGTGCGGCCGGGGGCGAACGGGGTCACGGTCCCTCCAGGGGAGCGGGAGTTCGGGGGACGCGCGCACGGTCCGTGCGCGCGATATGCCTGTGCTGCGCGTGTCGCTGTCAGTGAAGTATCGGGGCACGAAGGGCTGTTCGGCAGGGACGTGCCGAGAGTTGCCGGGATCGACGCCGGTGCTTTCGCCGCCGTTCTTCCGGGGCAGGGATAGGGCCCCTTGTGCTGTGGTGAAGTCGACGGGTCTTCTGGGGTGACGGTGAGCAGACGCGGATGCCGCGTACGCGCGGTGCTGACGGGGCTGGTGGCATGGGCGTCCCTGGTGACGGGGGCCGGCGGGACGACCGCGTGGGCCGGGCCGGAGACCGGACGGGGCCTTCCGGAGCCCGGCGCCCTGGCGTTGGGGGCGCCGGCGGAGGTGGCGCCCGGGGTGGGCTACCGGGAGTTCTCGCTGAAGGGCGGTCACGGCCCGGCGCACGGACACCTGCTGACGGTGAACCTGAGGGAGAAGCGGGTCTCCGTCGACCTGCTGTACCCGGGTGTGGTGGGGGCGCGGGAGAGCGTCTCCCGGCTCGCGGACCGGCGGGGCGCCGTGGGCGGGGTGAACGGGGACTTCTTCAACATCGCGGAGGAGCAGCATCCGGGGGTGGACGCGACCGGCGCTCCCGTGGGCCCCGCCGTGGCCGGCGGCCGGGCGCTGAAGTCCGCGGTGCCGGACGGTCAGCGGTTCGGCCCGGCGATGCCGCGCGGGGTGACCACCGAGGATGTGCTCGCCGTGGGTTCCGACCGGGTGGCGCGGCTGGACCGGCTGCGCTTCGAGGGGGTGCTCCGGTCGGGTGGGGACGAGCTGGAGCTGAGCGGCTTCAACCAGTACGCGCTGCCGGTCGGCGGTGTCGGGGCGTACACCCCGGACTGGGGCGCGGCCTCCCGGCTGCGTGCCACCTGCGGCACGGACACCGACCGCGGCGCGCCGTGCAGCCGGACCACGCTGGAGGTCACCGTGCGGAACGGCCGGGTGGCGGCGGTGTCGCGCAAGCCCGGCAAGGGCGCGATCCCCAAGGGGTCCGTGGTGCTGCTGGGCCGGGACGGCGGGGCCCGGGACCTGGGCCAGCTGGAGGTCGGGGACCGGGTGGAGGTGTCGAAGCGGCTGCGCTCGCGCGAGTCCGGGGCGGTGCGTTTCGCGCTGGGCGGTTTCCCGATCCTGCGGGACGGCCGGGCGCTCGGCGGTCTGGACGCCACGACGGCGGCGGTGCGGACGGCGGCGGGGGTGGGCGACCACGGCCGGCGCCTGTATCTGCTGGCGCTGGACGGCCGGGCCGCCTACCGGCCCGGGCTGACGCTGGCGGAGCTGGCGGCGACGCTGCGGAAGCTGGGCGCCGTCGACGCGTTCAACCTGGACGGCGGCGGTTCGAGCACGCTGGTCACCCGGGGCTCCGGGGGGCGTGCGGCGGTGCGGAACCATCCGTCCGGCGGGGCCGAGCGGGCCGTGCCCAACGGGATCGGGATCTTCGTCAAGTGAGCCGTCGGCGTCCGCGAGGACGCTGAGCACCACCGAGGCGCCGTCCAGGGGACGGCGCCTCGGTACCTCGGTCGGTCGGTGCTGCGATGCTTTCCCGGCCCACCCGCCGGGGGACGGGGAGACGCCCCCTGGCCCCGGCGGGTGGGGGCCGCGTCAGGGCCGCACGCTGGCGACCAGGTCGGCGGTGGCCGTGATGCCGTGCGAGATCGTGGGGGCGATGCTGGTGCTCGCCAGCATGAACCCGAGCAGGACGCACACCAGCGCGTGGGACGCGCGGAGTCCTCCATTGCGCAGGAACACCACGGCCAGAATCACGAGAAGCAGGATCACGGAGATGGAAACGGCCATGGTTGCCTCCTCGGCGGAGCTTCGGTCGTCCGCAAGTCTCGCGTATCGCGCCATCCGCCTCGGTATGGCACATGTCCTCCCTTCGGGTGACAAACTCCCGATCGGGTCAGTCGGTGGGCCGACGCGGCCGCGGTACGGGTGACGTCCCGTGCCTACGTTCCAGGATTGTTCGACGGGCGTGCGGCCCCGGGCCTGCCTAGGCTGACGGAATGAGCCGCACAGCCCGGGAGCGCGGACGCGCCGCGGTGGAGCAGGGGACGGCGGGCGGCCGGGCCGCGGAGGGCGGGCCGGCGCGCGCGCCGTCCGGCCCGGGCCGCCCGCTGCGCCGGGTGCCGGGCGGCTTCGCCCTCTTCTTCGGCCTGCTCGGCACGTTCTGCGCGCTGACCTCGCTGATCCCCCCGCTGCGGCGCGCGGCGTACCCGCTGACGCACGCCCTGGACACCCTCACCGTCCCCACGGCGCCCAACCTGGCGTACGCGGTGTTCCTGCTGCTGCTCGCCACCGCGACGGCCGCCCGCAAACGGGTCGCCCTCTGGTTCGTCCTCGCCTACCTGACGCTGCTGGTGCTGGCGGACGCTCTGCTGCTCGCCGTCGGCTACTGGGACACGATCCCGTCGCTGGTGCTGTCCCTGGCCGCGATGGCGCTGCTCGTCCTCGCGCGCGGCGAGTTCTACGCCCAGGTGCGCCGGGGCGCGTTCGCGCGGGCGCTGCTGGTGCTGGTGGCCGGCCTGGCGGCGGGCACGCTGGTGGGCTGGGGGCTGGTGGAGCTGTTCCCGGGGACGCTGGAGCGCGGCGGCGGGAACCGGCTGCTGTTCGTGGCCAACAAGGTGTGCGGCGGACTGGTCAGCGGCCGGCACTTCACCGGGCACCCGCCGCACCCGGTGTACTTCCTGCTCGGTCTGTTCGGCGCGCTGGCGCTGCTCAACGCGACGATGACGCTGTTCCGCTCGCAGCGGCTGGAGGCCGCGCTGCACGGTGACGAGGAGCCGCGCATCCGCGCCCTGCTCGCCCGGTACGGCGGCCGGGACTCGCTCGGCTACTTCGCCACGCGCCGGGACAAGGCCGTCGTCTTCTCCCCCAGCGGCAAGGCCGCCGTCACCTACCGGGTGGAGGCGGGCGTCTGCCTGGCCTCCGGCGACCCGCTGGGCGACCCCGAGGCGTGGACGCCCGCCATCGAGGCCTGGCTGGAACTGGCCGGCCGGTACGGGTGGCAGCCGGCGGTGATGGGCGCCGGCGAGGAGGGCGCCTGCGCCTACGCCCGCTCGGGCCTCGGCGCGCTCCAGCTCGGTGACGAGGCGATCCTCCAGGTGGCCTCGTTCGACCTGGAGGGCCGCGAGATGCGGGTGACCCGGCAGGCCGTCAACCGGGTGGAGCGCACCGGCGCGTCGGTGCGCGTGCGGCGGCACTCGGCGCTCTCCGACGAGGAGATGGGCGAGGTCATCCGACGGGCGGACGCCTGGCGGGACACCGAGACCGAGCGGGGCTTCTCGATGGCCCTGGGCCGGCTGGGCGACCCGGCGGACGGGGACTGCCTGCTGGTGGAGGCGTTCGACAGCGAGGGGCGGATGATCGCCCTGCTGTCCTTCGTGCCGTGGGGACGGGACGGGGTCTCCCTCGACGTGATGCGGCGCGACCGGGCGGCGCCCAACGGCGTCATGGAGTTCATGGTGGCGCGGCTGTGCGCGCAGGCCGGCCGGTTCGGGATCAAGCGGATCTCGCTCAACTTCGCCGTGTTCCGCTCGGCGTTCGAGGAGGGCGCCCGGATCGGCGCGGGGCCGGTGCTGCGGCTGTGGCGCAGGCTGCTTCTGTTCTTCTCCAAGTGGTGGCAGCTCGAAGCGCTCTACCGCTCGAACGTCAAGTACAACCCCGAGTGGCACCCGCGCTTCCTCTGTTATGCCGACGCCGGGGCCCTCGCCCGGATCGGGCTGGCCTCGGGCATCGCCGAGGGCTTCGTCTCGGTGCCCAGCCTGGGGAAGCTGTGGGGCCGGGGGCGGGCGCGGGGCGTCGCCCGGCCGGCGTCGACGGCCGGTCTGCCGCCGCTGTCCGAGCTGGGCCTGGGCCCGGAGGCCGGGGGCGACCTGGTCCTCGACGAGCTGGAGCGGCTGCCGGAGCAGGTGCGGGTGCGCCGCCGCAAGCTGGAACGGCTCCGCCGGGACGGCGTCGACCCGTACCCGCCGGACGCCCACCGGACGCACACCCTCGCCGCGATCCGCGCAGCGCACGCGGGGCTGGCGCCCGGCGCGCGCACCGGTGAACGGGCCGCCGTGGCGGGCCGGGTGCTGCTGCTGCGCCACCACGGCGGGATCGCCTTCGCCGTACTGCGCGACTGGTCGGGCGACCTCCAGCTCACCGTCTCCCGGGACGGCTCGGGTCCCGAGCTGCTGCGCCGCTTCGTCCGGCTCGACCTCGGGGACCACATCGAGGCGGAGGGCGAGATCGGCACCACCGACCGCGGCGAGCTCACCCTCTTCGTCAGCCGGGCGCGGCTGATCGCCAAGTGCCTGCGCCCGCTGCCGCACAAGCGGCACGGCCTCGGCGATCCGGAGGCCCGGGTACGGATGCGGTACGTGGACCTCGCCGTCTCCCCGGCCGCCCGGCGGACCGTACGGGCGCGCGCCGCGGCCGTACAGGCGCTGCGCGCCGGGCTGCTGGAGCGCGGCTACCTGGAGGTGGAGACGCCGATGCTCCAGCAGGTGCACGGCGGCGCCAACGCCCGCCCGTTCACCACCCACATCAACGCCTACGACCTGGACCTGTACCTGCGGATCGCCCCGGAGCTGTACCTGAAGCGGCTGTGCGTGGGCGGCTTGGAGAAGGTCTTCGAGCTGGGCCGCACCTTCCGCAACGAGGGCGTCTCCTACAAGCACAACCCCGAGTTCACCATGCTGGAGGCGTACCAGGCGTTCGCCGATTACGACGTGATGCTGGATCTGACGCGGGAGCTGATCCAGGAGGCGGCGGTGGCGGCACACGGTGCGGCGGTCGCGGTGCGCACGGAGGAGTCGGGGAAGCGGGTCGAGTACGACATCTCCGGGGTGTGGCCGGTGCGGACGGTGTACGGCGCGCTCTCGGAGGCGCTGGGCGAGGAGGTCGGTGCCGGCACCCCCGTGGCGGAGCTGCGGCGGCACTGTGACGCGGCCGGGGTGCCGCACCGGCCGGAGCAGGGGCGCGGGGACGTCGTGTTGGAGATGTACGAGCGGCTGGTCGAGGAGCGGACCACCCTGCCCGTCTTCTACAAGGACTTCCCGACCGACGTCTCCCCCCTCACCCGCCCGCACCGCGCGGACCCGCGGCTGGCCGAGCGCTGGGACCTGGTGGCGTTCGGGACCGAGCTGGGCACCGCCTACTCGGAGTTGACCGACCCCGTGGAGCAGCGGAACCGGCTCACCGCGCAGTCGCTGCTGGCGGCGGGCGGTGACCCGGAGGCGATGGAGCTGGACGAGGACTTCCTGCGCGCCCTGGAGTACGCGATGCCGCCGACGGGCGGGCTGGGGATCGGGGTGGACCGGCTGGTGATGTTCCTGACGGGCCTGTCGATCCGCGAGACGCTGCCCTTCCCCCTGGTGCGGCACCGGTAGGAGCGGGGCGCCCCGCGTTCCGGATAGTGCCGTCGGCTGTCCGACATTCACGAAACCGACCTGAATCAGGCCGCGCGCCCCCTAACCGACCGGATCCGCCCCTCCATACGGTCTGACCAGGGCGGGTATGCATATCGGCACTAAATGCGGATTCGGGCCGTCCGGTATCGAAAGGTTCCGCGGCGGTCCGCAGGGGCCGCACAGGGCGCGATGCGAAAGAAGATCATCAACGCCTTTCACGGAAGCACCGCATTCACAAAAGCGCTGGCCAACGCGGCGCGTTCACCGCGGCGGAGGTTTTGCCGACGGCCCGTCGACGGAAGCCCCGCGGGGGGATCCGGCCGGAGTTGTACAGGTTACGTAAGAGCTGGCCGATAAGGAGCGTTCATGTTTGCGCTCCTGCACCCCGGGAGCAATAGTCGTGCGAAAGGGACTGTGCCGACGGTGCTCTGGCAAAACGGACCACTGCGAGGCTGATCCGACCGCGCCTCCGAGGCCATAGCCGGGCGGGGAAGGGCCAAGCTCCCACCGCATCGGCGGAAGCGAATTCTCCAGTTCCGTATCCAACCATCACACACACGGGGCGGCGATGCGCCGCCCCGCGATTTCAACGGGGGAGAGATCATGCGTCAGTTCGACGTTACGCTCGACCATGCCTTAAACGATGCGCATGTCACGGAAGTGGCCTACTGGATCAACTTCGCCAGTCATCAGGTAGTGAAGTTCCACATCGACCCGGTGGGCCGGACGTCCATACGCGTCTGGGTCACCGACGATGCCGATCCCGAAGAGATCAGCCGCAAGATCCGCACGACCGTCGAGTGGTCCGTGGCCGAACAGCAGGGCAATGACGGCGGGGACCACTCCCCCGGCCCGGTCCGCTTCGGGCCGCCCCGCGGGCCCGCGGCGCTGACCCCGGACGATGCCGTCACGGCCGGCGCCCTCACCCCGCTCGGCATCGCGGACGTGGTCATCGGCGAACCGCTGGTGACCCTCATCCGCGGCCTCGACGAGGCGTTCCGCGAGCTGGCCGCCGGCTTCGGCGCGAGCGAGGCCTCGTACTCGACTCTGCTGCCCGCCCAATACCTCGAACGCCTCCGGTATTTCGACGCCTTCCCGCAGAACGTCCTTTTCCCGGTGCATCTCGACACCGATATCGACACCGCCCAGCGGTATGTCTCCCAGACCCTGGACAACCAGGGGCAGCCGCCCCGCGACGACTTCGCCGGCTTCGCGCCGCGCGACCAGGTGCTGGCGCCCGCGGCCTGCTTCCATGTGTACCAGGGGCTGGAAGGCCGGCAGCTGACCCGGGACACCGCGATCACCACCCTCGGCAGGTGCTACCGGTACGAGAGCCGCAACGCGGTGCTGATCGAGCGGCTGTGGGACTTCTCCATGCGGGAGGTCGTCTTCGTCGGCTCCCCGGAGTACGTACGGTCCTGCCGGGACGAGAGCCGGCGGCGTGTGCTGGAGCTGGTCGAGCGGTGGCAGCTGGGCGGCTCCGTCGTCCCCGGCCACGACCCCTTCTTCCTCCGCGGCGACCGGCCCGACGCGGTGGGCGACGAGAACCCCAAGTTCGAGCTGCGGCTCGACCTCCCTTACAAGGACGGCGACTTCGCCTGCGCCTCCTTCAACGTCCACGGCACGTTCTTCGGCAGCGCGGGCGAGATCGTCGACTCCGCCGGCGAGACCGCGTGGACCGGCTGCACCGCCTTCGGGCTGGAGCGGTGGGCCTGGGCGGTCCTCGCCCAGCACGGCCTGGACCCCGAGGGCTGGCCCGCGGACCTGCGGCGTCTGCACAAGCAGGCGGCGTGAGATGACCGACACGGACACCGTATCCGCCGTCACGGTCGGCACGCGCCAGTCCGGTGACGTGCTCGTGGCCCTGCGCTCGCACCCCCGCCTCGTGCTGCGGGTGAACAGCCCCGTCGCCGACCTCGTCGGCGACCGGCTGCGCACCCTCGGCCTGGAGGCGCTCAAGGCGGCCGGCATCGACGCCGCCAGCGTCGAGATCCACGACAACGCCGCCTCCGAGTGGATCGTCCGCGCCCGGCTGCGCACGGCGGTCCGCCGCTGGCACGCGGCCACCGCCGCGGCACAGGACGCCGCACCCGCCCGGGAGGAGAAGCCGTGAGCGTCATCTCCCTCTACGTATCGGCCGGACGCCCCGGCTACGTCGAACACGCCCTGACCGTCTCCGGTGTCGACGCCATCGTCCTCGACCTGGAGGACTCGGTGCGGGACGCCGACAAGGACGCCGCACGCGACCTGGCGGCCGAACTGCTGCGGTTCTACGACGGGTTGCCGCCCCGGCTGCTGGTGCGGATCAACGCCCCCGGCGGCGAGCACCTCGACGCCGATCTCGCCGCGCTCGTCCCCCTGGGGCTGAACAGGCTGCGGCTGCCCCAGGTGCGCACCCGCGAGGAGCTGGACCGGGTGCTCGCACGCATAGCGGCCCTCACGGAGGAAAGCGGCGTCGCGCCGCCCCAGGTGGAGCTGATGATCGAGACGGTCGCCGCCCTGCGCGACCTGGAGGAGATCGTCGCGGGCCGGCCCGAGATCACCGCGCTCACCTTCGGCGGCGAGGACTACCTCAGGGACAGCCGTGCCGTCGGCGCCCCGGACGACCTCTGGGAAGCGAAACGCGTTCTCGTGGAGAAGGCGACCGCGGTCGGCCTGCCCGCGTACGACACCGTCTACTCGAACCTGCACGACCGCGACGCGGTCTGGCAGGACGCCCACCGGGCCGCGGGCCTGGGCTTCGCCGGCAAGAGCGTCATCCACCCCGCCCAGTCGCCGGTGACCCGCGATGCGTTCGCTGCCGCCGCCTCACAGTGAGCCGTGGCCTGCCCCGACGCCGGGGCAGGCCACCCAGGACGCCGTGCTGGCGTGGCGGGACCTGCTCGACGCGAGTGCCCTGGCCGTGCACCGGCCGGGGTGCGCCACGGTCTCGGTCACGCCGCGCTCCCCGGCGGGAACCTTCCCGCCGGCGGAGGCCGGGCGGCTGCACGACGCCGCGCTGGCCCGGCTGCGGGCCGCCCTGCCGGGGGAGGTCGCGCACAGGACGCTCGAAGCGCCGACCGGCCCGGTCACCCTCCTGGTGATCGCCGCCGAGGCGCGCCGGGTGAAGCGGGCCTGCCTGCGGATGGAGGAGCACGACGCGGTCGGTGAACTCACCGACGCCGACGTGGTGCTGCCCGTCCCGCTGTCCCGCGCCGACCTGGGCCGGCCGCCCCGCCCGTGCCTGCTGTGCGAGCAGCCGGCCAAGCGGTGCGTCGTGCTGCGGCGGCACCCCCGGGAGCTCGTCGTCCAGGCCGCCCGCCACCTGTACGCCCGCGCCTTCCGCGACTCGCCCGGCCTCGTACCGCCCGCCGGGCCCCACCGCCCGTACCCGACGCCGCCCCACCACCGCGACCCGTACAGGAGCTGCGCATGACCGACACCCCACCCTCCCCCGCCGCGACGGGCGACGACGCGGCGGACGGCCTCCGGGAGGCCGTGGACCTCCTCCGCCGGGGCCAGGTGGTCGTCGCCCCGAGCGACACCCACTACACGATGGTCGCCGACCCGGCGAACCCGGAAGCCACCGCGCGCGTGTACGAGGCCAAGGAACGGGACGCCGACTTCCCGCTCACCGTGTTCCTGGCCTCGCCCGACCTGCTGGACACCGTCGCCGTCGTGACCGACGAGATCCGCGCGCTGGCCCACCGCCTCTGGCCCGGATACCTCACCCTGATCCTCCCCAAGCGCCCGGAGGCGGTGGGCGCCCACGTGACCGCCGGCCTGCCCACCGTCGCCGTCGCCTGCCACCGCGACCCCGTCCTGCGCGAGCTCCTCACCGGGCTCGGCGGGTACGCGGCCTGCACCTCGGCCAACCGCAGCGGGCAGGGCGGCGAGCTGGTGACGCTCAAGGACGCCCGGGAGCAGGTCGGGGACCGGGTCGCGGCCGTGCTGGACGGCGGCGAGCCGGCCGACGCGGGCACCGGGAACACCATCCTCGACCTGACCGGGGAACGGCCCGTGCTCGTCAGGCACGGCGAGGTGCCGCTCGCCGACATCGCCGCCCTGATCCCGGACATCGAGGACCGGGCCGCCCACTACAAGGAGGACCTCAAGCGCCGGCAGCGGTCGGTGGCGACCTGGCGCCCCACCCTGGAGGGGAAGACCGTCCTGGTGACCGGCGGCGCCCGGGGCCGGGGCTCCGAGCTCGCCCGCGTCCTCGCGCTGGCCGGGGCCCGCGTCCACATCGCCGACCGGGACCCCGGCGGCGCGGCCCTCGCCGAGGAACTGACCGGCCAGGGGCTGACCGCCCGCTTCCACGTTCTGGACGTCACCGATCCGGGGGCCTGGGAGATCACGGTGCGGGAGGTGGCGGCCGACTCGGGCCGGCTCGACGTCCTGATCAACAACGCCGGCTACTTCGAGGCCGAGAGCCTGCGGGACCTCTCCGAGGAGAGCTGGTCCCTCGCCCTGCGGGTCAACACCGGCGGCGCGCTCAACGGCATCCGGGCGGCGGCGGCCGTGATGGGCCCCGGCGGCTCCGTCGTCAACGTCTCCTCCGCCTTCGGGATCTCCGCCAGCGACCTGGTGGGGGTGGCCTACCAGACCAGCAAGGGCGCGCTGCTGCCGCTGACCCGCGCGGCGGCCGTACGGCTGGCCGGCGACGGCATCCGGGTCAACGCCGTGTGCCCGGGCCTGATCCGCACGCCGATGACCGAGTCGCTCTTCACCGACCCGGACACCCGCGACCGCGTCCTGGGTGACGTGCCGCTGGGCCGCGAGGTCAGCATCTGGGACATCGTGGACGCCGCCCTGTTCCTCGCCTCGCCGGTGAGCGACTACATCACCGGCGTCGCCGTGCCGGTGGACGGGGGGCTCTGCGCATGCTGACCGGCGCCCGGCGGCCCCACCCCGCCGGCACGACGGCCACCGTGCCCGCGGCGGACGAGGCCGGCACCGCCGCGGACCCCGAGGCCGAGACGGCCGACCGGCTGGCCGCCGCGATGGTGTACGGCCTGAGCGCCGAGGCGGTGACCTGGCCCAAGCCCGGCCTGGTCACCGCGGTGTCCTCGGGCTGCCACCGGGACATGGACGTCTACACGCTGCTGCGCAGCAGCGCCGTGCTGCAGCCCGCCTTCCGTACGGCCGTGCTCTTCGGGCTGCGGCGGGGCGCCGCCGCCCCGGCCGCCCGGGACTTCGCCGAGCTGCGCGCCGCCGGGCGGCGGGCCGAGCACGCCATGCTCGCCGCGACGGGCGGCACGAACACACACCGGGGCGCGCTCTTCCTGGGCATGCTGCTGTGCTGCGCCGCCGGTATCGAACACGCCGCGGGCCGCCCCCTGGAGCCGGAGGCCGTGTGCCGCACCGCCCAGGAGGTGAGCCGGGACGCGCTCAGCGCGGATCTGGCGGCGGCGGGCGCGGGCCCCTCCAGCGTCGGGCTGCGCGCCTACGCCGTCCACGGCCTGTCCGGTGTGCGCGGCGAGGTCCTGCGGGGCTGGCCCAGCCTGCTCGGCCACGGGCTGCCGGTCCTCCGTACCGCCCTCGCCGCCGGCCGTCCGCTGCGCGAGGCGGTCGCCGACACGGTGCTCGCCCTGATGACCGTCGTGGAGGACACCACGGTGCTCAACCGGGGGTTCGACCCCGAACGGCTCGAGACGACGAAGCGTCAGGCGGCCGCCGCACTGGCGGCCGGCGGCACCGCCACCCGGCGGGGGCGGCGGCTCGTCGGCCGGATGTCCCGCCGCCTCGAACAGCGGCAGATCAGTCCCGGCGGCTCCGCGGATCTCACCGCGATGGCGGTCGCCCTGCACACGTGGCAGACCCGGTCGGAAGCCACGGCACCATGGAAAGGAGACCGGCGTGCCCAGGCATCTGCGTAGCCTGCGCGAGTATCTGACGGCCCTGCGGGAGATCGGCGATCTGCAGCCGATCGACGTGGAGGTCGACTGGAACCTCGAACTCGGCGCGATCACCCGTCGGACCTACGAACTGCCCGCGGCGGCCCCGCTGTTCAACCGGATCCGGGGGATCGAGCCCGGCTTCCGGGTCCTCGGCGCGCCGGCCGGGCTCAGCTCCCACCCGGAGTACCCGCTGGCGAGGGTCGCGCTGTCGCTCGGCCTGCCGATCGACACCGCCCCCGACGAACTGGTCACCGAGTGGTCGCGGCTGCAGGAGTGCGAGCCCCTGCCGCCCCGCCTGGTGCCGACGGGCCCCTGCAAGCAGAACCGGATGACCGGCGACGACGTCGACCTGTACCGGCTGCCCGCCCCGCTGCTGCACGCCGGGGACGGCGGTCGCTATCTGAACACCTACGGCACGGTCGTCTCGTCCTCCCCGGACGGTTCCTGGACCAACTGGGCGATCACCCGCATCATGCTGCGCGACCGTACGTCCATGACGGGCATCGTGGTGCCCGCCCAGCACGTCGGCCGCATGCACCGGATGTGGGCCGAGACCGGCCGGGACATGCCGTTCGCCCTGGCGCTGGGTACGTCCCCCGGCGTCGCCATGGTCGCCGGCTGTCCCGTCCGCGACGGACTGGACGAAGCCGCGCTGCTCGGCGGGTGGTTCGGCGAGCCCCTGGACGTCGTACGGTGCGAGACGCACGACCTCCGGGTGCCGGCCGACTCCGAGATCGTGATCGAGGGCTACCTGTCCTTCGAGGAGACGGCCCCCGAGGGCCCGATGGGCGAGTACAGCGGGCTGCTGTGGCCGGAGGACAGCCGCTTGTGCCCCGTCTACCGGGTCACGGCCGTCACGTACCGGGACGATCCCATCCTGCCGGTGGTCGTCGCCGGCATGCCCGTGGAGGAGAACCACACCAACTGGGGGATCAACATCTCCGCCGCGGTCCTGCACGAGCTGCGGACCGAGGGCCTGCCGGTGCGCCGCGCGTTCATGCCGTTCGCGGCGGCCTGCCACTGGCTGGTCGTGACGGTCGACACCGCCTCGGGCCCGGGCCGCTGGGGCAGTTGGCGGAAGCTGGCCGACGAGGTGGGCGAGGCCGTCTACCGCACCCGTCCCCGGCACATCATGCCGAAGGTCATCGTCGTCGAGGACGACATCGACCCCTCGGACCTGGACCAGGTCGTGTGGGCCGTCGCCACCCGCGCCCACCCCCGGGAGACGATGTTCGTGCCGGACATGCCGACGCTGCCGCTGGTGGGCTACCTCAGCGAGGAGGAGAGGCGGGCCGCCCGCACGGACAAGGCGGTGTTCAACTGCCTGCCCCGGGACGACTGGTCCCCGACGGGCGCGCCGATCCGGGCCGACTTCGCGCAATTCCCCGCCGAGTTGCGCGAGCGGGTGGTGCGCGACTGGGAGTCCTACGGCTACCCGCCGGCGGACTGAGGGCCGGGCTCGTCCCGCGCGGGGCGCCGTTCTCCCAGCACCACCCCCACGAGGACGGCGGCCCCGCCCACCGCCAGCGTCCAGCCCACCGGCTCGCCGAGCAGCAGGCCCAGGCAGACGGCGACCAGCGGCAGCAGATAGCTGACCAGCGAGGCGGCCACCGCGCCCGCTTCGGCGATCAGGCGCAGGTTGAGCACGTAGGCGGCGCCGGTGCCGAGCGCCCCCAGCGCCAGGACGGCGGCCGTCGCGCTCACGTCGGCCTCGACGGGGCGCAGGAGCAGGGGGCCGCCCAGCAGGGAGACGGCTGTCGCGGCCGTCAGCTGGCCCGCCGCGAGGGCCAGCGGGCCGTGGCCGCTGTCGCCCAGCACCCGGCCGAGGTAGACGAAGCCGGCTCCGTAACACGCGGCGGCCACCAGGCACGCGCCGGTGGCCGCGATCGTGCCCGGGCTGCCCCAGGGGGCGAGCAGCAGCACGACTCCGGCGAACCCGACGGCCACTCCGGCGAGTTGGCCGGCCCGGAGCTGCCGGCGTTGCCTCGCGGCGACCGTGAAGACCACCGTGAACAGGGGCGCCGCCGCGTTGCAGGTGCCCGCCAGGGCGGAGTCCACGTACTGCTCGGCCCAGGCGAAGAGGAAGTACGGCACGTCGTTGGCGACGATCGCCGCCACGGTCAGCCGCGTCCACGTCCGGCCGTCGCGGGGCAGCCGCTCGCCCCGGGCCGCGGCCACGGCCAGCAGGACCGCCGCGCCGGTGGCGAGGCGCAGGGTGAGGATCTGGGCCGGGCCGAACTCCGGACCGGCGATCTTGATGAGCAGGTAGTTGGACCCCCACAGCAGGGCGAGCGCGGCGAGCCGTAACGAGCCGATGAGGGACATGAGTCGCACGCTACCGGGGTGACGCCCGGGGCGTAAGAGGCGGCCCGGCGGCGGGGGCGCACGGGCGGCGCTCCGCGCCCGGCCGGTGTGCGGTCGCGCTAGTCCGCCACGCCTCCGCGCACCCGCCGGGAGGGCGTGAAGACGTAGAGGTCGAGGACGCCGGGCGGGTCGGCGAGGCCGGGGCCGCCCGCGGCGGTCCAGGCGGCCACGTCCGCGGGAATGTCGGGGTCGTTGCACAGGCCCAGCCAGACCGGCCGGCCCCCGGCCTCGCGGCCGGCACGGGACGGCTGGACGACGATGACGTTGGCCTGTTCGCAGACGTCCAGGCAGTCGGTGACGCGGACGGCGGCCGTGCCGTCGAGCGTGCGGCGCAGCTCGCGGAGCTGGGCGGCGTGGTCGACGCCGGGGATCTTGGGGGTGCCGCAGCAGCAGCCCCGGCAGACGGTGACGGTACAGCGGTCCGCCGCCGGGGACGCGGCGGCGTCGGCGCGGCGGGGGCGTTTCCTGGCGGAGGCGGTCATCGGGGTTCTCCGGGGGTCGGGG